>NZ_QUED01000015.1:0-88620 GCF_003477865.1 Blautia sp. AF34-10 | reverse complement strand
GAAAGAAAAAGAAAGACGGAACCTTATATAAGGATTATTTCTATTATGCCTGCAAACATCGTCGCCTGGTAGACGGTCATAAATGTGGATATCGTAAACAATGGAGCGAGGAGAAGATTAATAATGCAGTGGAAGAAGTTATTCGGAAGCTGGTGAAGAATCCTAAATTCGAAGAAGCAATTCTGAATAAAATCGGTTCAAGAATAGATACAGAAGAAATAGAAAAAGAGATTGAAGGATTAGAAAAGCAGCATAAGCAGCTGACAGGAGCAAAAGCAAGACTCGGACAGCAGATGGATAGCCTGGACATCATGGATAAATTTTATGAGAAGAAATATCAGGATATGGAGACAAGGTTATACCGTTTGTATGATGAGATTGAAGGCGTGGAGAACAGTATAGAAGAAGTCAAGAATCGCCTGCTGAATATTCAGCAACAGAAAATATCAGAAGAAAACGTCTATCAATTTCTTTTATATTTTGATAAACTATATGATAAGTTCACCGACCTGGAGAAGAAAGAATTTCTTAACAGCTTTGTAGAACAGGTGGACATTTATGAGCAGGAGCAGCCGGATGGCAGATTCCTGAAGCACATAAAGTTCCGCTTCCCGGTGTATTTTGGAGACAGGGAAATACAGGAACTTTGTTGGAACAACGAAAGTACCGTTGAGACGGTAGTCTTGATGTCAAAACAAAGAAATAAGGACCAGCTTCCAGGTCGAGACGGTGAAATCCGGCAACTCAACTCCCTGCGAGTGTATGGCCAATCAGAGGTCAGAGCGGATGGATTGTGTAGGAGTTGAGCGTTCTTCACTGTCTCAACTGTCGAGACAGTAGCAGAGAGCAGCAATGTAAAAGTGCCTTGCATTATTTGGATGCTGATAAGACAGAAATTTCGTGAAACAGACGAAGAGGCTTGTCTGAAAAAAGAAGGAATGAAAAAACAGGAGAGGAAAAAAGAAACATGGCAGTAAATAAAAATGGAATCGTAGTATTAGGAGCAGTTTTTGTGGATATCAAAGGTTTTCCAGAGGACATCTACGTCCCGGACGGCAGAAACGCCGGCCATGTCGAATACATCCACGGCGGTGTGAGCCGAAACGTGGTGGAGGATATCGCAAACCTGGAACTGCGCCCGACCTTCCTTGGAATCGCGGATAATACCGCACTCGGCGAGGATGTTGTGCGCAAACTGCAGCGCCACAAAGTCAATACCGAATACATGAAAGAAATCCCGAACGGTATGGGAACATGGCTTGCTGTCTTCGATCACAACGGTGACCTGGCGGGCTCCATTTCCCAGCGCCCGAACCTGATGCCGATTCTCGATATTCTGGAAGAAAACGGAGATGAAATTATCGAAAACTGCGATTCCATTGTGGCAGAGATCGATATGGACAAAGAGATCATCAAAAAGCTGGTACAGCTCTGTGAAAAATACGATAAAAAATTGTACGGCGTTGTCAGCAACATGAACATCGCAGTCAGCAGAAGAGATCTTCTGCAGAAATTTGACTGCCTGATCTGCAACCAGATCGAGGCAGGCGTTTTCTTCTCCGATGATTACAGCGAAAAAACACCGGCCGAGATGGAAAAGATTCTCGCCGAGCGTCTGAAAGCGGCAAATGTTCCGGCCATGGTCGTAACAATGGGCGGCGACGGAGCGGTTTATGCGGAAGCAGACGGAGAGAGCGGCTTCTGCCCGGCGCAGAAAGTACAGGTAAAAGATACAACAGGAGCCGGTGATGCGTTCTGCGCAGGTGTTTCCGCCGGTCTGACCTATGGAAAAACGCTTGGCAAGGCAGTTGAAATCGGTACGCGTCTTGCTGCATCCGTCATCACATCGTCGGAAAATGTCTGCCCGCGCTTCCGCCCGGAAGAGTTCGGCATCGAGGCATAGAAGGGGGCAGAAATGAAGTTACTGTACGGAACCGGCAACCCGGCAAAACTCGACGCGATGCGTCACCGCCTTGCCGGTCTTGGAATTGAGCTGATCGGGCTGAAAGATCTTGGCGGTGTTAAGCAGCCAGAGATTATCGAGGATGGAAAAACGCCGCTGGAAAATGCCAGGAAAAAGGTGGAGGCGTATTTCAACGCGCTTCATATGCCGGTGTTCTCCTGTGATTCCGGTCTGTATTTTGACAACGTGGCAGAGGACGACCAGCCCGGCGTCCATGTGCGGACCGTGAACGGAAAGTATCTGTCCGATGAAGAAATGACCGTGCATTACGCCGCCCTTGCAGAAAAGTACGGCGGCCTGACGGGACGCTACAAAAACGCAGTTTCGCTGATTCTTGATGCGGACCACCGCTATGACGCGATGGACCCGTCAATGGAGAGCGCTCCTTTCCGCATGGTCAGCACACCCCATCCGATGAGCAAAAAAGGCTTTCCGCTCGACCGTCTGTCGATCGATCTGCGGACCGGAAAATATTATTACGATCTGAATGAGCAAGAAGCCGCGCTCGATCAGCTTGCCGTGGAAGACGGTTTTCTGCAGTTTTTTGAGCGGGCAATGGAGGAATACCATAAAATGGAACGATATGAACTTCGAACCATCCGCCAGGACGAAATGGAACAGGGCGTTGCCATTGAGCTGGCGTGCTTTCCGCCGAATGAGGCGTGCTCCGAAAAGAGCATGCGCGAGCGGGTGCAGTACGCGCCGGAGCTGTTTCTGGCGGCAGTAGACAAAGAAACCGGAAAAATCGCCGGAACGCTGAACGGACTTGCAACAAACGAGACAAAATTCCGTGATGCCTTTTTCGATGAAATCAGTCTGTACGACCCGAAGGGAGAAAACGTCATGCTGCTGGGTCTCAGTGTCCTGCCGGAATACCGCGGCCAGGGAATCGCCCGCGCGCTGATGGAAGAGTACAGCCGCCGGGAACAGAAAAACGGAAGAAAACAGCTCATTCTGACCTGCCTGCAGGATAAGGTGGAGATGTACAAAAAGATGAATTTCCGCGACGAGGGAATCTCCGCATCCACCTGGGGCGGCGAGGAATGGCATGATATGACGAGAAAATTAAACGATTAAGAAAATTTGCAGAGAAAATCTCTTGTGTTAAAGTTTGCTGTAAGCGTTATAATAAAGAAAATCAAGCAAAACAGGAGGAACAACCATGAGCAGAGTAAATTTTGGAGCAAAACCAAACATGTATCCACTTCCGGTTCTGATTATTGCAACATATGACAAAGATGGCAACCCGGATGCCATGAATGCTGCATGGGGTGTAGTCACAGATTTCAATGAGATCTCCATCAGCATGGGCGACCACAAGACAACAGACAACCTTGCCGCAACCGGTGCCTTCACCGTCAGCATGGCAACCGAGGATACTGTTGTTGGCTGCGATTACGTCGGCATCGAGTCCGGCAGAAAAGTTCCGGATAAATTTGCACGCGCCGGTTTCCATGCAACGAAGAGCGAATTCGTCAACGCGCCGCTGATCGACGAGCTTCCGATGGCACTGGAGTGCAAAGTGAAAAGCTTTGACAACGGCATTCTGGTCGGCGAGATCGTGAACGTCTGCGCAGACGAGAGCGTTCTGACCGACGGAAAGATCGACCCGAAAAAACTGAAACCAATCGCCTTCGACCCGGTCAACAACACCTATCTCGCCATGGGCGACAAAGTCGGCGACGCATTCGGTTCCGGAAAAGCCCTGAAATAAACACAGATGATGACATGACAGCGAATATGTAAAAATTTTATATATTCCCCTTGACAAACCGCCTCCATAGTCTTATGATATGTATAAATTATATATATATAAATATTTTACATATCAGAAACTAACGGAGGTGGTTTTTTATGTATTTTCCGGTATCAGCACTGCTGATCGAATTTATGATCCTGTCGATTGTGAATCGGGAAGATTCTTATGGATATGAAATCAGCCAGACGATCAAACTGGTTGCAGACATCAAAGAGTCGACACTGTACCCGATCCTGAAAAAACTGGAAAAGGCGGGCTACGTGACGACGTATTCCGCAGAGTACCAGGGCAGAAAACGGAAGTATTATTCGATCACAGAAGCAGGAAAAACACAGATGGCGTACCTGCAGGGCGAATGGAAGTCCTATCGTGACACCATTGACAACATCATCGAGTGGAGGAAAAAAGAATGACGAGTGGGGAATATCTGAAACAATTGGAAAAGTATCTGAGGAAGCTTCCGCAGAGCGACTATGAAGATGCGATGGAATACTTCACCGAGTATTTTGCAGATGCCGGTCCGGAAAATGAGCAGGCCGTGATCAAAGAACTCGGAACACCGAAACAGGCAGCCGCCGAGCTGATGCGGAATCTTCTGGACAAAAAAGTAGATGAACGCGAGGCAATGGAAAAGGAAGAAAAACAGAAAGAGAAGAAAAAAACGACAGGCGCCAACGTCGTCTGGATCGCGATTCTCGCCCTGTTTGCAGCCCCGATCGGAGCCCCGATTCTGATCAGCATTCTCATCGTTCTGCTCTGCGCGGCCCTCTGTGCGGCACTGCTTGATATGAGCGTCTTTCTGATTGCAGTTGTCGGCGTGGCCGCCGGAATTAAGATGCTGCTGCGCGGCATTCTGGCAGTCTCGGTTTCCTTCGGCGGATTCTGCTTTATTACCGGAATGGGCGTTTTCATGCTGGGAATCAGTATTCTGTGCGCGGTGTTCGGCGTATACTTTGCAAAATGGATGGGACGGCTGTTCGTGTGGTGTACACGTAAGGTAACGAAAAAAGGAGGAAGCAGATCATGAAAAAATGGACAAAAACAGCATTACTGACAGGATGTGCCTGCTGTATTGCCGGTGCAGTGCTGATGTTCAGCGGATGGGCAAGCGGCGGAAAAGCATACGCGGAAACGTATGATCTGAATGCGATGAGCGGTTCTGCGAAGAAGGAAGACGGCATTTCCGCACAGGAAAAGATAAAACTTGATGATTTTGATGAACTGCAGGCAGACCTTACGATCGGCGACCTGAACATCCTTCCGTCCGGTGACGATTCCTGTTATCTCGCCTGGCGGATTCCGTCGAAAAAAGGAGAGACTGCAGTGGAATATCGCGTGCGGGACGGTGTTCTGAGCATCGAAGAGACAAGCGCAGTGTCCGATACGATTTACATTAATATTGACTTTACGGAAGAAATCTTAAGTGGCGGTAAACAGTCGGAAACAGGAGTGATTCTGTATGTACCGGAAAAGAAGGTACTGAAAAAAATAGAGGTAACGATGGGATTCGGTGATGTGCAGATGAATGGCATCCAGGCGGAAAGCGGAAGACTGCAAAATGCGGATGGAGATATCACACTTTTCGGATGTGACATGCAGAATATCAAATGCAAAGCAGATTACGGTGATGTGGAACTGAAGAGTGGAACGTGGGAGAATGGGTCGATCACGCTGGAGGATGGCGATGCGAAAATCCAAAATACGAAGCTTTCCGGAGACGTGTCGGTGGAAAACTCCTACGGCGATATTGAACTTGAACTGGGTAAAAAAGATCTGGAACGGCTGGAAATTACGGCAAAGACAGATTTTGGGGAGATCGATATACCGGATACCATGGAGAATCTGATGCAGAAAGAGGAGGACGAGCAGAGCTTTTCTTATGTACCGGATCAGCCAGCGGGCAGAATCACACTGATGACAAAGGATGGTGATATCTCGTTGGAAAACGATTAAGCGTTTCTGAATGTTCAGGGACATATGAAATTCCAGAAAAATCGCAAAGCATGCCCGCATGAATGAGCGTTTTTGGAAAATAAGACAAAAGTGACAAAAACACAGGAGGCTGTTTGGATGGTTTCACCAGAAAAAGGGAAATGATCCAAACAGTCGCTTGTTTTTTGTACTTAAATTTTCAGCTTTTAACTTGATTTGTAGATTGCGGTGCTTTAAAATAAAAGTAATCAAGCATTGTGGAACGGGCTCCACAGACTGGCAGCGGGGGAAAAGCCGGAACGAGTCAGAGAAAACAGCCCAGTGTCAGAATAGGAGTTAGGAGAAACTATGGCAAGTATTAGAGATGTCGCGATCAAAGCGGGAGTAGGAATCGGAACGGTATCCCGTGCACTCAATGGGAGCGGGTATATTTCCGATGAAACAAAACAGAAGATCATGCAGGCAGTGGAGGAACTGAACTATAAACCAAATGAGCTTGCCCAGAACCTGTTCCGCAACAAGTCCGGTTTTATCGGAATTGTTGTTAAGAATCTTTCACATCCGTTTATGGCATCTCTGGTGAAACATGTCGAGAATAATCTGTACACCAATGGCTACAAGTGCATGCTCTGCGAGGTTGGGGACAATCCGAACCGCATCGAGGAATTTGTGGAAATGCTGCAGCGAAATGTCATGGACGGCATTATCTGCTGTGCGGATATCCCGTCTTCTGTCAGCCTGGCGGAAATTCACCGTCCGATTGTCATGATTGACCGCTACGTCACCGAAGGGATTCCGTGTATACATTCCGACCATAAGCGCGGCGGTGAGCTTGCGGCGCAGGCGCTTTTGAGCGCAGGATGTAAGAATGTGCTCTATTTTGCATCGAGTGCAACAGAGCGTGGTTGCTCCATGGATCGTTACCGACGGTTTGCGGAAGTCTGCAAACAGCATAAATGTAAAATTACAGCGATTGATGCCGGAAGCAAGATTCTGAATTTTCAGAGCGGCCCGACGATCTGGAAAAAATACATCAGCCATTTTGATGGAATTGATGGACTCTTTACAGCCGATGTCACAGCGGCAGCGTGCATGAAGATGCTGCAGAAAAAAGGGATTAAGATTCCGAAAAAACTGAAGGTGGTTGGCTACGACGGCCTGGATTTTACCCGCTTTTTGACACCGGAGCTGACGACGGTCTGTCAGAATGTGCCGGAAATCGCAAAGCGGAGCGTGGACACAATCATCCGCATGATTGACGGAAAGAAGATTGAGGAGATGGAGCAGATTGTGGATGTGACCTTCCGAAAAGGAGAAAGTACCTGAAGATAACAAAACAGGGAATTACCGAATTTTGCATCATTTTCCGGGATTGCGATAGAACAGAAGAAGAACAGATATCAGAGACACTCGATCTGAAAAGAAAGGGTGTCTCTTTTTCATGTATAAAATAAAAATGAAATAAAACCAACTTATATACGGCAAAAGGGCAGAAAGACTGAGCAAAAGGATATGAAATCGCTGCTGAAACAGTTGCAATTGTCGAAAAAATAGTGAAAAACGGAAAAGTGGAACATATGGAACAGGAAAAGCATGGAACAGCGGAACATGTGGAACAGGAGAATGGGAGAAGAAAGAAGATAAGTGTGAATTTTATGAAAAACAGGATGCATATTGCACAAAAACACAAAATAAAAATTGTGAAAATATTGAAAATGACGAAAAAATATTGATGATTTGTTGACATTGGGCGAACTGCGTACTATGATACAGGTATGGAACAGGTTCCACAAGGCAAAGTGCCAAAACGGAAACGATGCAAATGTGGAACGAAAAGCGGTTGGTAAAGCTTTTAGAGAAATAAGGAGGGAACTATGAAGAAAAAAACGTCATCGCCGAAAACGGCAGAAAGTGGAAAATTGAAAAAAGCGCTCTCGTGCTGGCAGCTGTACATCCTGCTGATTCCTGCACTGATCTGGCTGATCGTTTTTGCTTACTATCCAATGTACGGCCTGATCATCGCCTTTAAAGATTTTAAAGGCCGCATGGGAATCATGGGAAGTCCGTGGGCAGATCCGATCTTCAAGTATTTCAAGATGTTCTTCAGTACCAGTATTGCCATGACGGCAATCAAGAACACGATCGTCATCAGTCTGGAGAGCCTGATCATCGGATTCCCGATTCCGGTTATCTTCGCACTCTTACTGAACCAGGTACAGAGAAGCGGACCGAGACGAATCATCCAGACCATCTCCTACGCACCGTACTTTATGTCAAACGTAGTTGTAGTCAGCCTGATTTCCGTACTGTTTTCCGCAAACGGTCTTGTAAACCACGCAGTTATGGGAGCCGGCGGAAAAGCAATCATGTTCACCAGCCTTCCGGAGTACTTCCGCAAACTCTTCATCGGAAGTAACATCTGGCAGACGATGGGATTCAACGCCATCATCTTCATCGCAGCACTGACCGCAATCAGCCCGGAATATTACGAAGCAGCAACGATGGATGGTGCTTCCAGATTTCAGAAGATCCTTTACATTGATTTACCTCTGATTATGCCGACCATCATCCTGATGCTGATCCTTCAGGTAGGTAACATTATGAACGTGGGATATGAGAAAGCTTATCTGATGCAGAACGGTACCAACACAACCGTCAGTGAGATCATTTCGACATACGTATACAAAGTAGGTCTCCAGACCGCACAGTACAGTTTTGCGACAGCCGTTGGCTTATTTAACTCCGTTGTAAACTTCATTATTCTGGTTATCACAAACGCAGTTGCAAAGAAGACCAGCGATATCAGTATTTTCTAAGAGTCAGGGGGCTTGAAAAATGGCAAATAATAACACTGTGAAAAAGAAAAAAGTAAAAATGAGTACGGGAGACAAGGTCTTTACCGTGATCAATACCGTCATCATGATCCTTGTCTGTATTGCAATTGTATATCCTCTGTATTACGTGCTTCTGGCATCTGTTACAGACCCGGTTGTTGTAAGCTCCGGTAAAATTCTTCTCTATCCGGAAGCGTGGTACACCAACGGATATGAAACCACACTGAAATACCAGCCGCTCTGGACCGGCTATGCAAACACCATCAAATATACCGTATTAGGAACGCTGATTTCCCTGGTCTGCACCATTCCGGCCGGCTATGCACTTTCCAGATACGATATGGTAGGAAGAAAACCGATTATGTTCCTGTTCACCTTCACGATGTTCTTCAGCGGCGGTATGATTCCGATGTACTTAACCGTACAGCAGCTGCACATCTACAACACAACATGGGCTATGGTCCTTCCGGTAGCAGTGTCCGCTTACAACCTGATCGTATGCCGCTCCTTCTTTGAAAGTGGTATTCCGGTCGAGCTTCTCGAAGCAGCAAAAATCGACGGCTGCAGCGATTTTGGATTCTTCTTCAAAATTGCAATTCCGCTGTCGAAAACGATCATCGCAGTTATGTGTCTGTTCTATGCAACCGCAATGTGGAACCAGTTCTTCAACGCACTGATGTTCCTGCAGGATGACAGCAAGATGCCTCTTCAGGTCGTTCTTCGAAACTTGGTACTGATGAACCAGTCCAACCAGATGGGAAGTAGTGCTTCTGAGATGGTAACAAAACAGAAACTGGCTGAGCAGTTAAAATACTGTGTCGTAGTTGTTTCCGCATTCCCGCTTCTGTGCGTATATCCTTTCCTGCAGAAATACTTCGCAAAAGGTGTTACGATCGGTGCAGTCAAGGGCTGATGCAGAACAGAAAATTTATTGTTGCAGAATTCATGGATATAGCAGACATGGTTTATGTGTAGGAATACAAAAATACTAACGTATTTCACTGCCGGAAAAGGCAGCAAAATAAAGGAGGAACAATATGAAGAAAAAAATCGTATCCGTATTACTGGCAAGCCTTATGGTAACCAGCATGCTCGCAGGCTGTGGAAACAGCTCCGGCAGCTCAAGCAGCTCCGGTGCAGGAAGCACAGGAGGAGACACCACCTCTGCATCCGGTACAGAAGCAGGTGACACAGGTCTCACAGCAGAAGAGCAGGAAGCAGTAGATGAGGGAATCATCCAGCTCGACGGTACCCTTCCGATCATCAAAGATCCGGCAAAATTCGAAGAGAAATACGGAAAAATTTCCGCTCTGATCGTAAACTCTGCAGACAGAACTGTAGAAGTAGGCGACCTGGCTATGTGCCAGAAATGGTTCGAGGACACAGGAGTAGAGTTTGACTGGCAGCCGATCCCGCAGGAGAGCGCAACAGAGAAAATCAATCTGATGCTTTCTTCCGGACAGGATCTTCCGGATGTATTCTGGAACTTCGGCGATGGTAAATCCGGAAACACCGTAGTTCAGTACGCAGACCAGGATGTATTCCTTCCGACCGAAGGCCTGATCGAAGAGTATATGCCGAACCTGAAAGCATTCCTCGATGACAATGAGCAGTATCAGCTTGAGATCACCGCTCCGAACGGCCATAAATATGGATTCCCGTACGTAGAGGAAATGAAAGGTCTTGTATTAACACCTGGACCATTCGTGATCAACAAAACATGGCTGGATAAAGTAGGCAAAGAAGTGCCGACAACCGTAGACGAGTGGGTAGACTGCCTGAAAGCAATCCGCGACGGCGGCGATCTGAACGGAAACGGCGAAGACGATGAAATCCCGATGGCAACCTGGTTCGGCGCAACCGATACCTTTGGTTCCTACAACCTGTTCTATCGTTTCACAGGTGCATTCGGATGCGCTGACTCCTACTGCGGAGGAAACTCCTATGCGGATCACTTAAGAATGGTTGACGGAAAAGTTACGTTCACTGCAACAGACGAAGCATTCAAGAAAACAGCAGAATTTTTCAACATGCTGTATGAAGAAGGACTGATCTGGAACGGTTCCTTCGAGGCAGATGAAAGTATGTCATTCAAATCTTCTCTGATCAAAGAGAATGTTGCAAAGATCGGTTCCTTCGGTGTTTGGGGCGATCAGGAAATTACAAACCAGGAAGTACATGATCAGTACGTAGCAGTTCCGAGACTGCAGGGCGAAGACGGTATGACCGGTTTCGAGTGTAACTACTCTGAGCTGCAGGATTCTTCCGACACAGCAATCACAACGACCTGCAAATTCCCGCACGTTGTTGCAAGATTTGTAGATTACATGGTAGGCGATCCGGAAATCTCTGTTACATCTAACTGGGGCGCAATCGGATACAACTATGAGAAAGACGAAGACGGCATTCTTCGTACACCGCTCGATGAAAACGGAAACTACAAACCTCTGAATCCGGAATATAAGAACTTTGGTGAGGCTCGTGTAAACTCCACAACCTGCCGTGGTTCTATGATCGTTCAGAACGAGTACTATGACACCGTTTGCGGCTACACCTTCGATGCTGTAAAACTTCTCGAGATGCAGAAAGAAAACGGTAAAGATGACATCATGGAAGAGTATGACACTATTCCGCGTGTTCTGATGACCCAGGAAGAGATTCAGCGTCTGGCACAGATTCAGCCGACCATCTCCGATATTGTTGATCGTTACATCACCACATGGGTAACCGGCGGCGTTGATGATGCAAGCTGGGATTCCTATAAAACAGAGCTGGAAGGCGCTGGCTTGAATGAACTGGTTGAGACTTACCAGGGCGCAGTAGACAGAGCAGCTTCTGCAGCAAACTAAAAATCGTGCGAAAAGCGATTACGAAAAAACAGTAACGTAAACGATTTGCAATTGATATTCTATAACTAAAGAAATTCTAAATGTGGCCATGTTGTATCCCATATAACATGGTCATATTTAAAAAGAAGACTATTTCGTTCGTATTTCTTTTTTGTTGAAGTTCCAAATGGAAAACGATAAAATAGGAAAAGAGAGAACAGGAAAAGAGGGATCATATGAGTAAACAGGGAAAAAGAGATTTTAGACCGAACATTCATTTTACACCGGAGAAAAACTGGAACAACGATCCGAACGGACTGATTTACATCGATGGTATCTGGCATCTGTATTATCAGAATAACCCAAATGACGTTGTATGGGGACCGATGCACTGGGGTCATGCAATATCGAAAGACCTGATTCACTGGGAGCATCTGCCGGTCGCCCTGTACCCGGATGAGATCGGAACGATGTACTCCGGAAGTATGGCATACGATGAAAATAACACCAGCGGATTTGCGAAATACGGTGAGAAGCCGATGGTGGCTGTCTACACGGCGCACAATATGGAAACGGGTCTGGAGCAGCAGTGTATTGCATACAGCCTGGATCAGGGAAAGCATTTTGAAAAATATTATGGCAATCCGGTCATCAAAAACCCGGGCGTACCGGATTTCCGCGATCCGCGCGTCTTCTGGAATGATAAAAAGGACTGCTGGAGCCTTGTTCTGGCATCCGGCGACCACGCAGAGTTTTATGCATCCCAGGATCTGAAAAACTGGAAGAAAACAGGCGAGTTCGGTGTCGGTGTCAATAAAGTGCCGACCGTATGGGAATGCACCGATCTGATCCGTGTTAAAACAGGAAATGAATTTGACGGGTTCAAATGGATTCTGATAGTCAGTATGATACATCCGGGAACCGAAGGCCGTGCCAATATACAGTATTTCGTCGGTGATTTTGACGGAGATACCTTCCAGTGCACTGAGATCACAGACGAGCCGCTGTGGATTGATTTCGGATTCGACAACTATGCGGGCGTAACGTATGGAAACTACGACCGTCCGGTTTACCTTGGATGGGGCGTTAATCCGCTCTACGCGAACTTTGTTCCGACTGGTGAGTATTCCGGCCTGATGACACTGCCGAGAGAACTTTCTCTCTGTGAGACCGAGGAGGGCTACCGCCTGAAAACAAAACCGTTCGGTATCGACGAGTACCGTGCGGGCGCATTCCCGATCGGAAATCAGAAACCGCTGCTGACCGAGAGCTTTGGACTTCTCGTGCAGGGTAATTTTGGAAGAATTGCACTGAAAAACAGCAGAGGTGAGGAAGTAGTCATCGAAGTAACGGTGGACAGCATCACGGTGGACCGCTCCAAGAGCGGCGACCTTAGTTACTTTGATGATGTAGATCCGAAGCTCTTCAAAAAAGAGGATCTGCTGGTATCCACAACAAAACGTCACATGCGTGGAAATGTCAACATGGAGATTATTTTTGACGTTTCCTATCTGGAGATTTATGCAGATGGTGGTCTGGAGACCGCTTCCGTATGCGTTTATCCGGATGCACCGTATCAGGTGGTTTCCACAGACGGAGATCTGGAAGTGAAAATGTACACCATTAAAAAATAGGGGATAGAAACATTTATAAACGGTAACGATGCAGCATGACAGAATTGAGATGAGACTCAGAAGTGTTACCATGTATAAAAAATTAATAAAAACGACGGATGTCTGCAAAGCCGATGGAAGTGGTTTTGCAGACCGTTGTTTATTCTGGGAGGTTTTACAAAAATGATGAAAAAAAGAGATTACAGACCGAAAATTCACTTTTCACCGGAAGAAGGCTGGATGAACGACCCGAATGGCATGGTTTATGTGGATGGCGTGTACCACTTCTTTTATCAGAAGTACCCGTATGATACCAGCTGGGGACCGATGCACTGGGGCCATGCAACATCCCGCGACCTGATTCACTGGGAGCATCAGCCGATCGCACTTTATCCGGATGAACTGGGATTTATCTTCTCGGGAAGTGCTGTGTATGATACGCAGAATTCTTCTGAGTATGGTACCAATGAAAATCCGCCGATCATTGCTATTTATACCAGCCATCACAAGGACGGTTTGGAACAGCAGAGTATTGCATACAGCATGATAAGGGCCGGCACTTTGAAAAGTCCTATCTGAATCCGGTCATCAAAAACCCGGGAATTTCCGATTTCCGTGACCCGAAAGCGTTCTGGAATCCGGTCAGAAGATGCTGGAGCCTTGTTCTTGCAGCGCAGGACCGTGTCTTCTTCTACGCATCCCAGGATATGAAAAACTGGGAGAAAACAGGAGAATTCGGACCGGAAGGAAATCATGTGAAGGGGGTGTGGGAATGCCCGGATCTGTTCCCGATTGAGTATAAGGGAAAAAATGTATGGGTTCTTGTTGTCAGCATGACAAAAGCCTCCGAGGACGACCACTGCAAAATGCAGTATTTCCTGGGTGATTTCGATGGAGAAAAATTCCTCTGCACCTGTCCGTCCGATGAGCCAAGATGGCTGGATGAAGGCTTCGACAACTATGCAGCCGTTACATTCCAGAATGCGAAAGATGTTCTGCTGATGGGATGGGGTATGAACTGGCAGTATGCAGCACAGACTCCGACAGAAGAGTACTGTGGTCAGGCAACTCTGGCAAGAAAACTGTCCCTGACAGAAGTAGATGGTGCTCTGACCCTTGCGGCAGCTCCGGCCGGACTGGAAAAATTCCGCCACAGCAGTTACCCGATCGAGAACCACACAACGATTCGCACAGAGACCTTCGGACTGAAAATTTCCGGAAAGGGAGATGCGAAAATCTGCCTGAAAAACTCAGTGGGACAGAAACTGAAGATTTATGTAAGCGACACCAAAATCACGGTTGACCGTACCATGGCGGGCTACAAAGAATTCAGTGAGCATTTCATGACAGAGAAATATTCCATCAGCACCGCAGCGAGAAAGAAAGACGGAGCATGGAATCTGGAGCTTGTTTTTGATGTTTCCATTCTGGAACTGTTTGCTGAGGATGGCGTAGATGCTATCTCTACAGTGGTTTATCCGGAGACACCGTACGACCGCGTAAGCTGGAAGGGCGATCTTTCCGTTGAACTTTACGAAATTGATGCATAAGGGCTGAGAGAAAGGGGAAAAGCAAAATGGGATACTTTAAAGATGTGACACCGGAATCAGCTGGAATCAGCTCCAAAGGAATTTTGAATTTTCTCGACCGAATCGAAGAGAACCAGATTGAGCTGCACAGCTTTATGGTGATCCGCCATGGACAGTGTGCAGCGAAGGGCTGGTGGAAGCCGTATGATGAAAAATTCCGTCATCCACTGTATTCGTTCAGTAAATCGTTGACAGCAACGGCGATTGGTTTTGCAGAGCAGGAGGGAATCTTATCGCTGGATGAGAAAATTGTCGATATCTTTCCGGACCTGCTGCCGGAAAATCCATCCGAAAATCTCAAAAAAATCACGCTGCATCACCTGCTGATTATGGGGTGTGGTCACGAGACGGAGATTATGGACAATTCCGAAAACTGGATGTCCACCTTTCTTCATCATCCGGTGCTCCATGAACCGGGAACATTTTATAAATACAATACAGCCGGAACCAACATGCTGGCTGCCGTTCTGAGAAAAAAAACGGGACAGAACGTCACAGAGTTTCTGAAATCCCGTCTGCTGGAGCCGCTTGGCATCACATCCCTTACCTGTGCGCTGCTCGGAGACGGAACGGAGCTCGGTGGAGGCGGTATGAAGATGGTGACGGAGGATATGGCAAAATTCACGTATTTTCTGTCCAGACAGGGCGAGTGGGAAGGAAAACAGCTGCTTCGAAAAGACTGGTTTGAACGCGCCTGCCGCAAGCAGATTGAGACGGAGGGCGATTCGGAAGGCCACGTAAAAGACTGGGCGCAGGGCTACGGCTATCAGTGCTGGATGTGCCGTTATCCGGGTTCCTTCCGCGCAGATGGTGCGTACGGTCAGTTCGGCGTTGTGTTCCCGGATCTTGATCTGATTGTGATCCTGACAACAGCAACAGAACAGACGCAGGAGGAGCTGAGTGCACTGCAGGAGGAACTGATCCCGTATGTGAAGAAAGAGGCAGGAGAGCTGCCGCCGTCCCCACTTGCCGATGCAGTAAAAGCGCGTACCGCAGATCTGGCTCTGCCGCCGCGCAGAGGAACGAGAAATCCGTTTATGGAAGAGAAGGTAAGCAAGCATGTTTATGTATCTGCTCCGCTGATGGGGAACCAGCAGCTGCCGGATTCCGCAGAAATTCTGATCGGCGGAAGCGGCCTGTTTTCGCTGGAGACAAGTCCGATTCAGGAGATGCGATTCGCTTTTGGCTGCGATAAGATGTACTGGAAAGTACAAGAAGGCGGGAAAGAAAAGGAATTTGTCCTCTCCATGCGCCGGAATTTTGCCTATAGTGAAGCGGATGGCCATATTTATGCTGGTTCTGCTGCATGGCGTACGCTAAATACGCTCGAGATGGAGATTCGGCGGATGGACGGTTTGAGTGGTGGCCGCATGATCGTCAGATTCCAGAAGGAAAATCTTCTGCTGGAGGCAGAGGATACGCTGATTAGTGTCGGTGGACTCGGTATTTCACCACGTCAGGCATTGACTGTATTTGGGATAAAAAAAGATTAAACAGATCGAAAGAGAGAAAAACCGGCGGAATTTTCCGTCGGTTTTTCCATAACAGTGTGAAAATCCTGTAAAAAAAAGAAAAACGATATGCAAAGCCGAACGGAAGAATTGCCAAGTCTCTCTGAACATGGTAAACTTTTACCTATATTGGAAAAGAATCGACGCAAAATATCGAGATACAGGAGGCTCTATGTCAGTTTTTTCAGATTTATTATCCGAATATATCACCATGAAAGATGTCGGGGTTTACCCGCTTTCACAGTTCTGCGGACTCGATCGTTCTTTCATGTATAAGATCATCAATGGAAAACGAAATCCGTCCGGAGAGGATGTTGTGCGGAAGATGGCGCAGTTCATGCAGCTGACGCCGCAGGAAAAAATAGATTTCATGGATGCGTTTTACATTGCCCAGATGGGTGCGGAAGTTTATTACCGACGCAAATCAGTCGGAGAACTGATTGAAACGTTCAGCCGCCGCGAGGGGAAAAAGGAATATATCTTCCATGAGGCGGAGATTGCAAAACTGGAATTGAACGGGGGGGGTAGCGGAGAGATTCCCTTTCGGGGCACAGTGCATGTGCGGCATGCAATTTTACAGTTGTTTTCCGGCGAAGCTGTAAAAGAAGACGGAAAAATTTCCGTTCTGGTCCAGCCGGACTTCGATTTTGCCATGGAACTTCTGCAGGTATTCGGGGAACAGAACCCGAATTTGACGATTCAACATCTGTTCTGCATGAACAACAACGAGAAGCTGGTTTCGATGCGGAAAAATTACAATCTGAGCTGTCTGCAGAAAATTCTGCCGATCTGTGCCTGTGGATGCGATTACCGTGCGCGGTACTATTACGACAATGTGGCGGCGCGGCTGAATGAGTTCCGCCTTTTCCCGTACCTCATCCTGACGGAGCACTGTGCGCTTGCTTTTAGTGCCGATTACCAGAATGCAATTCTGTTCCGGGAGGAGACGACACTGCGGATGATGCGCGAGATGTTTGAAGGCTATTTAAAACAGTCGGAGCCGTTGTTTGAACGTCTTGACACGGTACAGTCCCAGCTTGGCTATACGGAAACACTGATTCGTCGCTTTATCGCATCAGATTCCCCGCGGTATTTCTTCCAGAGAATGCCGTGTCTTTCCGGACTTCTGACACCGGAAATGCTGAAACACCATCTTGTAAAAGAAATGCCGGAGCGAGATCAGATGATACAGGCGGTTGCGCAGTACGCAAAGGTGATGCAGACACAGGTACTGGATAAAAAAACGACGATGTTTTTCTCAGAGGATGGCATCAAAAGTTTCCTGGAAACGGGGCGCGTGGATGAGTATCCAAAAGAATGCTATTCTCCGCTGGACTTTGACGAGCGTATCGCCCTGATCCGCCGCTTTCTGGCGCTGCGGGATCGCGCAAATCTTCGTATGATCCGGGAAACGAAAGAGAGAGCAGAGCATGCGCTGAATATTTCGGTCAATGCAAACGAGGGCTATCTTCTGTTCCAGACGCGGACAGAGCGGCTGATTTACCTCAGCATCCGGGAACCGAGCATTCTTATGGCATTCTACGATTACCTGGAATCCATGAAACCGGAAGAACTCTGCACGGAAGAGGAGATGCTGGAACGTGTCGAAGCCATTCTGCATGAATTTGTGGCTTGTCATTCCAGAGAAGGTTCGATATAATAGAAAAAAGGATATTTCCAAACCGGTCATCTCGGGTGAGTTCCGGTGTGTGTCTGCTGAAAAGAAGGCTGGACACACACCGGGCGGAAACCTGTGGATGACCGGTTTTGACTGTACGAAAAAGAAATGGGGGTTTTTACGAATGAGTGCAGAAAGTAAGACAAGAATGACGGAGGGCAGCATTTCGAAAAAGATGATTCTGTTTGCGATTCCGCTGTTTCTTGGCAATCTGTTCCAGCAGTTGTACAACACGGCCGACTCGCTGATCGTAGGAAATTTTCTGGGAAGCAATGCGCTGGCAGCGGTCAGCTCTTCGGGCAATCTGATCTTTCTGATGGTTGGTTTTATTAACGGTATCGCAATGGGCGCCGGTGTCGTGATTGCAAGGTATTACGGAGCGAAAAACCGGGAAGATCTGCAGAAAGCGATCCATACGACCGTGGCGTTCGGCCTGGCGGCCGGTGCAGCGCTGACTGTGCTTGGCATGTATCTGGCGCCGAAAATCCTTGTGCTGATGGGAACACCGTCCGATGTCCTGCCGCAGTCCGTCGAATATTTCCGTACCTATTTTGCAGGATCTCTTGGTTTTATCATGTATAACATTTTCGTCGGCATCCTGCAGTCCGTCGGCGACAGCCGTCACCCGCTGATCTATCTGATCGTGTCATCGTGCATCAATGTTGCGCTCGATCTGCTTTTTATCGGCGGCCTTGGCCTTGGGGTCGGTGCGGCGGCGCTTGCAACGGTCATTTCCCAGTTCACAAGCGCGATTCTCTGCATGATCCATCTGCTGCGGACGAAGGAAGAGTATCGTCTTCATATCCGCAAAATCCGTTTCGACGGCCGGGCGCTTGGCGAGATTATCCGCAACGGTGTGCCGTCCGGTTTCCAGAACTCGGTTATTTCGATCGCAAACGTTTTCGTGCAGACGAACATCAATGCATTCGGGAAAATGGCGATGGCAGGCTGCGGTTCATATGCAAAAATCGAGGGTTTTGCATTCCTTCCGGTTACATGCTTTACGATGGCATTAACGACGTTTGTCAGCCAGAATCTCGGTGCAAAACAGTATGACCGGGCGAAAAAAGGAGCGCGGTTTGGCATTCTCTGTTCCATTACCATCGCCGAGCTGATCGGGTTTGTGATCTATGCAGCCGCACCGACTTTGATTGCGGCGTTTAACAGCGATCCGGCCGTTGTCCATTGCGGCGTGATGCAGGCGAGAACGATTGCACTGTTTTATTTTCTGCTGGCATTTTCTCATTGCATCGCGGCTGTGCTCCGCGGTTCCGGGCACGCTTCGGTTCCCATGGTTGTCATGCTCTGCGTCTGGTGCCTGTTCCGCGTCAGCTACATTACCGTGACGGTCCGGCTGATCCCGGATATCCGCGTGATTTTCTGGGCTTACCCGCTGACCTGGAGTATCAGTTCTGTCATTTTCCTGTATCTGTTTTTGAAAGGAAAATGGGTATACGGCTTTGAAAAAGGAGGAAAACAAGGATGAACGCAGAATCGACGAGAGAAGCGCTTGATGTGGCATCGCTGGCGGGAGACATCCTGCTGGCGAGCGGCGCGGAAATCTTCCGTGTGGAGGAGACGATCGACCGCATTGCGCGGGCGTATGGCGTCAACTCCAGCGATGCGTTTGTGTTGAGCAGTGGTATTTTCCTGACTGCTGAGAGTGGAAAAAGCAGGAATTTGCCCGCGTGCGTCACATTCCGCTGTCGGCGGCGCGGCTCGACAAGGTAACGGCAGTCAACCAGCTCTCCCGTGAAATCGAGGAGGGGCTGCACGCGCCGAAAGAGGCGAAGGCCTGGCTGCTCGACATTCAGCGGATGCCGGACAAACCAAGATGGCACCAGGTGCTTGCATCCGGTGTCGGAAGCGCGTGCTTCTGTTTTCTGTTCGGCGGCGATGTGGTGGACAGCATGGTAGCGTTTCTGTCGGGCTTTGTTCTGTACTTCTATCTGCTGTACCTGCTGCGCGGCAGAATGTCAAAGATTGCGACGAATATTTCCGGCGGCGCGCTTGTCACACTGATTGCCGTTTTTCTGTATCAGGCGGGGATCGGCCATCATCTGGACAAGGTCATCATCGGTTCGATTATTCCGCTGGTGCCCGGTGTCAATTTCACGAACGCCATCCGTGATATTGCGGATCAGGACTACATCGCTGGTTCCGTGCGGATGCTCGATGCGCTGCTTGTGACATTCTGTATTGCGCTTGGCGTCGGACTGATTATCACAGGATATCATCAACTGGCGGGAGGGCTGCAGCTATGAGTGATACCATTCGTTTAATTGCGGAATTTTTTGCAGCCTGCGTCGGAACGATTGCGTTTGCGCTGCTGTTCCAGGTGCCGCGGAAATACTACCTGTACTGCGGACTGGCAGGTGCCTGCGGCTGGATCTGCTACAAACTGTTCCTCCCGCATACGACAGAGCCGGTATCCATCTTTTTTGCAACGGTGCTCGTCATCCTTCTGTCGCGCAGCTTTGCGGTGTACAAGCGCTGCCCGGTAACGGTATTTCTGATTGCGGGTATTTTCCCGCTGGTGCCGGGAAGCGGCATCTACTGGACTGCTTTTTACGTGGTAACCAATGATCTGGAGCGCGCCGGTGCAAGAGGATTTCTGACACTGAAGGATGCAGTTGCGATTGTGCTTGGCATTCTCCTTGTTTTTGAGTTTCCGCAGAGCTGGTTCCGTAAGGTGTTGACAGACAAAAGCAAATAACCTATTATTGTAGTAGAGATTATAAACAAGGAGGAAGGAAAACAAATGGCATTGAATCAGTTTTCCAGAACACAGCTTCTGCTCGGACAGGAGAGCATGGATCTTCTGGCGAATGCAACCGTTGCCGTTTTCGGTATCGGCGGCGTAGGCGGATATACCGTAGAGGCGCTGGCAAGAAGCGGTGTCGGCCATTTTGTGCTGGTAGACGATGATAAGGTCTGCCTCACCAACATCAACCGTCAGATTATTGCGACGAGAAGCAGTGTCGGAAAATATAAAGTAGACGTAATGAAAGAACGCATTCTGGATATCAATCCGAAAGCGGAGGTAGAGGTATACAAATGCTTTTATCTGCCGGAAAATGCGGACGATTTTGATTTTTCGAAGTATTCATACGTGGTGGATGCTGTTGATACCGTGACAGCGAAGATTGAGATTATCATGCGCGCCAAAGCGTGCAATGTGCCGGTCATCAGCTGTATGGGAGCTGGAAACAAGCTGGACCCGACGAAGTTCCGCGTGGCGGATATCTATAAAACGAACATGTGTCCGCTGGCAAAGGTCATGCGGCGTGAGATGAAAAAACGCGGCGTGAAGAAACTGAAAGTGGTCTATTCAGAGGAAAAATCCCTCCGTCCGCTTGAGGATATGAGCATCAGCTGCCGGACAAATTGCATTTGTCCTCCGGGAGCTGCAAGAAAATGCACGGAGCGGCGTGATATCCCGGGCAGCGTAGCGTTTGTGCCGTCCGTAGCAGGACTGATTCTGGCGGGAGAGGTCATCAAAGATCTTTCCGGTGTCAGAGAGAGACGGCAGCTGCAGTAAAAAATAAGAATAAAAGGGACGAGCCCCGGAAAAGCAGTTGTGCTTTCCGGGGCTCGCCTTGTGTTTATGGAGATTTGAAATTTGAAAAATTACATTACGGCAACAACATCATATTCGGTGCAGCCTTCGGTGAGCGGAATCAGATTTCCTTCTACTGCGGTTCCGTTTACCGTGAGGGAAGAAATACCTTTCTCCCTGTGCTCCGGATTCTGGAAGGTGATGTTATACCATGCACCGCGGAAGTATCTGCGGATCTTGAACTCTTCCATATCGGACGGAATACACGGATTTAAGGAAAGTCCGTCGTAATCCGGCTGAATGCCGAGTATGTATTGGGAAACATTGACAAAAGTCCATGCGGCAGTACCGGTCAGCCAGGAGTTCTTTGCCTCACCGAAGTGAGCAGCGTCTTTTCCGGCGATCATCTGGGAGTATACGTACGGCTCAGTACGATGGATTTCACTGATGTCCTCGATATAAGCCGGGCAGATCTTACGGTACAGGTCAAAGGCGCGGTTGCCGTGACCTACCACCGTTTCGGCGATGGAAATCCATGGGTTGTTGTGACAGAAGATACCGGCATTTTCTTTGTATCCCGGCGGATAGGAGGAAACTTCACCAAGATTCAGGTAATATTTGGTGTAAGCCGGCTGCAGAAGAACGACACCGTACTTGGTTTCCAGAATATTTTTTACGGAAGTCAGAGCCTTTTCGGCCAGACCCTCTTTTACGCCGATTTCGGCAAGAACGCAGAAGCCCTGCGGCTCGATATAGATCTTGCCTTCCTCACATTCCTTGGAGCCGACTTTTTCCCCTGCAGCATCATACGCACGCAGGAACCACTCGCCGTCCCAGCCTGCATCGAGCACTGCCTGGTAAACTTTCTCTACTTCCTTCTCGGCGTAAACAGCTTCTTCTTCGTTGCCTCTGCGGCGGCAGATCGCTGCGTACTCTTTGCCGTATTTTACGAACATAGCGGCGATGAAAATGGACTCAGCAACCGGTCCCTCGGAAGGTCCTGTCGTCTGGAACGGTTCGCCCGGCTCTGCAGAGAAGCAGTTCAGGTTCAGACAGTCATTCCAGTCAGCACGGCCGATCAGCGGCAGTTTGTGCGGTCCGAGATGGGTTACGGTAAAGTCGAAGGAACGTTTCAGGTGCTCCATCAGAGGCTGTGCCTTGGTGGAATCGTTGTCGAAATCAACCTGCTCGTCGAGAATAGAGAAATCTCCGGTCTCTTTGAGGTAGGCGGCACATCCGGCGATCAGCCAGAGCGGGTCATCGTTGAAGCCGCTTCCGATATCCATGTTTCCTTTTTTCGTCAGTGGCTGGTACTGATGGTATGCGCTTCCGTCTTCAAACTGGGTAGCGGCAATATCGAGCAGACGCTCTCTTGCGCGGTCCGGGATCAGATGAACGAAGCCGAGCAGATCCTGGCAGGAGTCACGGAAGCCCATGCCGCGGCCGGTGCCGGACTCAAAGTAGGATGCGGAACGGGACATGTTGAAGGTAACCATACACTGATACTGGTTCCAGATGTTGACCATGCGTCCCAGTTTTTCATCTGCACAGGAGAGCGCATATTTTGCCAGCAGGCCTTCCCAGTAGGAAGCAAGCTCTGCAAGTGCTGCGTCAACCTGCTCGTCGGTCTGATAGTGGGAGAGCATCTCTTTTGCCGACTTTTTGTTGATCACGCCAGGAGCTTCCCATTTGTCATCCGCTGCATTCTCACAGTAGCCGAGAACGAAGATAAAGGAGCGGGACTCGCCTGGTTTCAAGGTAACGTCGATGTGGTGGGAACCGATCACACCCCATCCGCTGGCAACGGTGTTGCCTGCAGTGCCGCGCAGAACGGTCTCCGGGCGGTCATTTCCGCGGTAAGCGCCAAGGAAAGCGTCGCGGTCGGTATCGTATCCGTCGATCGGGCAGTTGACTGCATAAACAGCGTAATGTCTGCGGCGCTCGCGGTACTCAGTTTTGTGGTAAATCTCAGAACCCTGGATCTCAACTTCGCCGATGCTGAAGTTTCTCTGGAAGTTGGTCATATCGTCCACGGCGTTCCAGAAGCAGAACTCTACAAAAGAAGTCAGAGCCAGTGTTTTTTCTTCGGTGCCGTTGTTGGTCAGCATGAGACGGTTTACTTCGCAGGAATCTGCCAGCGGAACAAAAGCGGTCAGTTCAGCGGCAACTAAGTTTTTGGAAGAAACAAAGCGGCTGTAGCCAAGGCCATGATGGCACTCGTAGGAATCGAGCGGCGTCTGGGTCGGCTGCCAGCCCGGGTTCCAGACGGTATCGCCGTCCTTGATGTAGTAGTAGCGTCCGTTCTGATCGAGCGGCGTATCGTTATAACGGTAACGGGTCAGACGCAGAAGTTTTGCGTCCTTGTAGAAGCTGTATCCGCCACAGGTATTGGAAATCAGAGAAAAGAAGTTCTCAGATCCCAGATAGTTGATCCACGGAAGCGGAGTCTTCGGGCTTGTGATGACATACTCTTTTTTCGCATCATCAAAATGTCCAAATTGCATGTGTGATACCTCCTTCGTCGTACAATGTAATTTCATTATACAGCCGAAAAAAGAAAAAACTAGCAAGAATTTGCTAAAAATATAAAAAAACGCCGAAACCGTTTGCGTGACAGTTTCGGCGTTTGTGGATATTCACGAATTGTTCCGCGATTCTGCAAATATTCGGAATCCGCTGGCGCTACTTCCTCATGTTTGGCGGGTTCCAAATTCGAACCCTGGAATATCAGATCTTCTCGTGATTCTTAAATTTCTTAATAACTTTCTGAATACGATCCGCCGGATCCAGCAGTCCGCTGATGGAGGCGTCGTGATTCAGCTTGTCGATGATGAGAGCGATATATTTGCTCAGGTCGCAGCTGATGTAATATTCGCGGGAGAGAAGCTCCGGTGTCTGGTATACGACGTTGGTGGTCAGAACTTTTGTGAAGAGTCCTTCCTCATAAGCCTTGTCGAATTTCTCCAGTCCGCTGGTGAACAGTCCGAAGGTCGAGCACATGTAGATGTTGCGTGCCTCACGATCCTTTAAGAGTTTGGCAACTTCCAGCATACTCTCGCCGGAGGAGATCATATCGTCGATGATGATCATATCCTTACCTTTGACATCAGCACCGAGAAACTCATGGGCAACGATCGGGTTGCGTCCGTCAATGATGGTAGAGTAGTCGCGGCGTTTGTAGAACATACCCATGTCAACACCGAGGTTGTTTGCCATGTAGATAGCACGGCCCATACCGCCCTCATCCGGCTGATGACCATCAGATGATCCTTGTCGAGCTTCATATCCGGTGCATTGCGCAGGATGTTTTTGATGAACTGGTAAGCCGGCTGGATGGTTTCAAATCCATGCAGCGGAATCGCGTTCTGGACACGCGGGTCGTGAGCGTCGAAGGTGATGATGTTTTCTACGCCCATAGCAGTCAGCTCCTGCAGACCAAGTGCGCAGTCGAGAGACTCTCTTCCAGATCTCTTGTGCTGGCGGCTCTCATACAGGAATGGCATAATGACATTGATTCTGCGGGCTTTTCCACCGATGGCTGCGATGACACGCTTCAGATCCTGGAAGTGGTCGTCCGGAGACATGTGGTTGGTGTAGCCGCACAGAGAATAGGTCAGGCTGTAGTTGCAGACATCGAGCAGAATGTAGATATCGTCACCGCGGACAGATTCGTTGATGATACCCTTTGCCTCGCCTGAACCGAAACGCGGAACCTGAGACTGGATAATGTAGCTGTCACGCTCATATCCTTCATAGGCAGCGACATATTTTTCCGCAAATTCATTGCCGCGTCCCTTTCTCCAGCTGACCAGATAATCGTCGACCTTTTTTCCAAGTGCGGCGCTGCTGTTCAGCGGGATCAGTCCCAGTCTTCCGATTGGCAGTGTGTCAAAATGTCCTTCAGTTCCCTTACTCATGCTTTGGTTCCTCCCAAAAGTTTTTTCTGGATCCGAATATCGTTTCCAAAAAGTTTAATGATGGTGTAGTTACTTGAAATTCGTGAAAAGGTACGTTCCGAGTACGTCTCCATGAAGCGGTCAAGGGGCAGGTTCGTGGAGATGATCGTCGATTTCTTCCGCAGGATGCGTTCGTTGATGCAGAGAAAGAGCTGGGAAGAGACGAAGCTGTTGGTCAGTTCCGTACCTAAATCATCGATGATCAGAAGATCGCAGTCAAAGATATTGGCGTGAGCGTCTTTTGCTTCTTCTGAACTGGAAAAGGTGTAGCGTGCAAACAGGTCAAACAGATCAAATGCAGTAAAATAAATCACACAGAACGACTGCTCGATCAGCTCGCGGGCAATACAGTGCGAAAGAAACGTTTTTCCGACACCGGTGTCGCCGTAAAAGAAGAGATTTTCAAACGACGAGCCGAAATTGCGGACGAACGCCTGGCTTTTTTCGAGCGCGGCAGCAGCGGCCTCGCGGGAAGTGAGCGGTGTTCCGGTACTGGTCAGGCTGTCCGAGTAGTAATCCAGAGAGAACTGGCTGAAATTTTCGGCTTTCAGAAGCTCCTCCACGTTGGACTGCCGGTACAGAAGATCGACGGCAGCTTTTTTGAAGCAGGCGCATTTCTGCGTGCCGTTGATGTAGCCGGTGTCGCGGCAGAGCGGGCAGTCATACGTCAGCTCGAGATAGTCTGCCGGGTAGCCGTGCATGGAAAGGAGCGCCGCGCGTTCCTGGGAACGGTCACGGATGGCAGCATTCAGGTCGAGATCCATGGAAGCGTCTCCGTTCAGCATCGCTTTTGCTTTCCGGACCGAGAGGGATGCAATCTCGGCGTCGATTTCCGCAAGGCGCGGAATCTTTTCATAAGCAATGCGGATGTGCTCCTGCTGTTCTCTCTGGTGGCGGAGCTGCCGTTCGTTGTACATACGCATAATCGCATCGTATTGCGGGTTTGTCAGTGCCATAGTTGTTTCGTCCTCCGGGCGTTATTTCAGAAGCTGTTCTTCTAACTTCTGGTAGTCGTATTCTCTCTGATGGAAATTGTTGAAGCGGTTACTTGAAGCAGCAGGAGCGGTTTTTCGTGCCGCATTCTGATCAGAAGCGGTTTTCTTCCTTTTCTGGTGCTCCGCATCGCGCTGTTCGACGTCTGCCATGGAGCGGACGCCCTGTTCCTTCCATTTGGAGAGAATGCCTTCCGCGTACTGGAAGCTCGGCTGGCCGATCTTGGAAACGGTGCGCTGACAGGCTTCGGTGATAAGATCAATCGTAAAACCGTAGGTATTCAGCCAGCGGTCCATCATCTCGGCTTCTTTTTCCACCGGTGCGCGGTTGCGGATGCCGAATGCTTTCAAAATTGTGTAGTAATGTTTGTTGAATGTCGTGGTCTCCTGTTTGGCAGAGGCAACATCGCGGATTCCGCTTTCCTGCCAGGCGAGTCCTACCTTTTTCAGGTAGTGGATGCTGGTGCTTCCCTTCGAAACACAGTATTCCACCAGGTATTCCAGAAGATCCGCGGAAAAGTGGAGATCATCATAGAAAAACATGATGCATTCGATTTCCGTCGGCGACAGAAGATGACCGAAATACGTCTGCGCAACGTAAAGAACGTGCTGCAGTTCTTCGCGGCTGCCGGGAGCGTGTTTTTTTTCTGCTGACTGTCCGGAAATACCGGAACTGGAAAGATCATCTGCCGGAGAAGAGGCAGATGGGGCAGAAACGGCCGGCTGTGGTGATGGAGCCGGGGTCTGTTCCGTCTGCGGGATTTCAACGGATACAGCAGAAACAGCCGGTGCAGCCGCAATCGGGCCGGAAATCGAGGATTCCGGTGTTGGAAGGATTCCGCTTTCTTCCTTCCGGACAAACGGCAGAAAGGCGATTCCGGTCGGAACGCTTTCCCCGGCGGTGTAGGAGAGCGAGAGGAGTCCCTGCTTCTCCCAGTATTTCAGCGCACGGACGATATCGTTTTCCGTGCAGGAAAAAAAATCTGCCATCGATGACAGAGTGGAATCCTGCTGATGATCCTTGACCAGCTTCAGCAGATAAAGGTACACTTTTACAAATTCTCCGTTGGCTGCGGGCATATATTGTTCCAGAAAAAGATCCGGCACAGCAGTCACACTGGCCAGGCAGTCATTGTTTAATGTCAGCATACTCAAAATTACACCATCCTGTTCTTATCGTGCGGCAGATTTTTACTTTTAGCGATCTGTTTTTTATTATACGTCTTGCCTTCTCATACACAATCAAGTATAACACAGTATTTTCGACAAGTGAATAGGTGTTTTGCGGAAAAAACATTCCGGGAAAAAGGCACGGTGGATGAAAAAGGACTGTGGACAATGTGGATAATGTGGAGAAATCCGTTTTGTGAAATATTATCATCTACCAAAAATGTTGAAAAATGGAGGAAAACAGGGAAGTATAGGACTTTCTGGTGATATCGTTATGTAAACAAAGTTATACACAGGGAATCCACATTGTGTAGATCGTAAAAATGTGTATAAAATTGTGGACAATGTGGATAACTCTGAAAACAGGCGAAAATACAGGAAAATAGCTGTGAATAAAAATGTGCGTAACTATTTGGCGAAAAGGCAGATTGTGTGGATTCGGAGCAAAAAAAGACCCTGTGGAAAAAAGGAAAACTCCATTTCCACAGGGAGCAGGTAAAGCGAAAGAATGATTTTATTTTTCGGAAGCAAGAAGCTCCTCACCGATTTTTACAACGTCTCCGGCACCCATGGTGATCAGCATGTCGCCTCGGCAAGATTTTCGTTCAGATAGTTTTCGATTTCCGCAAAGGATGGGAAATATTCGCAGGCAGTGCCGAGTTTTACAATGCGCTCCTGGATATCTTTGGAGGAGATGCCGAGCGTATCGGTTTCTCTGGCTGCGTAAATATCGGCGAGAACCACATGGTCTGCCAGGGAAAGAGCGGCGGCGAAATCATCGAGCAGCGCTTTCGTTCTGGTGTAGGTATGCGGCTGGAAGACGCACCACAGTGTTCTGTGCGCACAGTTTTCAGCGGCTTCCATCGTTGCACGGATTTCGGTTGGATGATGCGCATAATCGTCGATCACCTTTGCTCCGTGGTATGTACCTTTATACTGGAAACGGCGGTCGGTTCCGCGGAAGGTGGCAAAGCCTTCGTGGATGGCGTTTTCCGGCAGCTGCAGTTCATCGGCCAGTGCAATGGCAGCCAGGGCGTTGGAAACGTTGTGAAGTCCCGGAACCATCAGCGTGTAGCGACCGCGCAGCTCGCCACGGCAGATGCAGTCGAAGGACGGGTGATCGAACTCATCGTAGGTGATGTTGGCAGCGGTATAATCAGCGACAGCCTGATTCTCCAGCGCGTAGGTGACAATTTTGCAGCCAAGGCCTCGGTTACGTAATCGTATTTCGGCGTATCGGCGTTGATGATCAGCATGCCGTCGGCCGGGAGCAGACGGGCAAATTCGCGGAAGGAATGGCGGATATCATCAATATCCTTAAAAAAGTCAAGATGATCCGCATCCATATTGAGGATGATGCCGATTTTCGGGAAGAAACTTAAGAAACTGTTGGTGTACTCACATGCTTCGGTCAGGAAAGTTTCGGAATGGCCGACACGGATATTTCCGCCGATGGACGGAAGAATACCGCCGACAGAAATCGTTGGGTCACAGTCGGCTGCCATCAGAATGTGGGAGAGCATGGAGGTTGTCGTCGTCTTTCCGTGGGTACCGGAAACGGCGATCGGCGTATTGTAGTTGCGCATGATCTGTCCAAGCAGTTCAGCACGGGTCAGCATCGGAATGCCGGCAGCTTTGGCGGCGGCAAATTCCGGGTTGTCCGGGTGGATCGCTGCGGTGTAAACGACAAGGTCGATGCCAGGAATGATATTTTCCGCCTTCTGGCCGTAGAAAACCTGCGCGCCAAGAGAAGTCAGGTGGCGGGTCAGGTCACTTTCCTTTGCATCGGAACCGGAAATCGTAAAATTTTCTTTTAAAAGAATTTCAGCAAGGCCGCTCATGCTGATGCCGCCGATGCCGATAAAATGTATATGGATTGGTTTACTGAAATCTACTTCGTACATAGTATCTCCTTCAATGTGTCTTTTCACTGAATTGGGGAAATTTTCTCAATTAATTATAGGAAAGAACAGAGCAAAATCCCAAGCCGTTTCCCCGGAATCCGGCCGGAACTGTTCTGGCTAATAGTATACACGTATTTGCCGGAAAAGTAAAAGAAAAAAAGCACAGGAAAATGAAAATGAAATAAAAAATAATAGATAAACATTATAGAACAGATCATGTGCAAAATGCAATGTTGCAAAATGAAAACGACGGGAAATGACAAAAACTGGTAAAAAAATAATAAACGGTTTGTCGAAAATTGTTGAAAATCATGATGCGATTCTGACAGGTTGAAAAATGCATAGTCAAAAGTAATAAAATATAAGAAAAAAATAAAGAAAAATTATAAAAAACGTTCACAATGTGACGGAAGTGTGGTATAATTTACCTTGTAGTTATCAAAGAAGTGCGTGGATATGAAAAGCCAGGACCGACAGGGGATCATTTCTGAAGGCAGACAGGAAGTATGCCGTACATTCTTACAGTTACTGCAAATCTTTAGATACGACAAGAGGTGATTGCATGATTAAGAAAGAGATGATAGCAATGCTGCTGGCAGGCGGTCAGGGAAGCCGTCTCGGTGTGCTCACGGAGAAAGTGGCAAAACCGGCAGTAGCATTTGGCGGAAAGTATCGAATCATCGACTTCCCGCTCAGTAATTGTATCAATTCAGGAATTGATACGGTAGGCGTACTGACCCAGTATCAGCCGCTGCGGCTGAATACCCATATCGGAATCGGTATTCCGTGGGATCTCGATAAAAACGAAGGCGGCGTAACCGTTCTGCCGCCATATGAAAAAAGTACAAACAGCGAATGGTATACAGGAACTGCAAATGCAATTTACCAGAACATGGCTTATATGGAAACATACAATCCAGAATATGTTCTGATTCTTTCCGGCGACCACATTTACAAAATGGATTACGAGGTGATGCTTGACTATCACAAAGCAAACCACGCAGATGTGACCATCGCATGTATGCCGGTACCGATCGAAGAAGCAAGCCGTTTCGGTGTCATGATCACAGACGGAAACGGAAGAATTACCGAATTTGAAGAAAAACCGGAGCACCCGAGAAGCAACCTCGCTTCTATGGGCATCTATATTTTCAGCTGGAAAGCATTAAAGGAATCTCTGACAGCCCTGAAGGATCAGCCGAGCTGTGACTTCGGAAAACATATTCTGCCGTACTGCCGCGACAACGGAAAACGTTTGTTTGCGTATGAGTTCAACGGCTACTGGAAAGATGTCGGAACGCTTGGCTCCTACTGGGAAGCAAATATGGAGCTGATCGATATTATTCCGGAATTCAATTTATATGAGGAGTTCTGGAAGATCTATACCAAAGGTGATATCATCCGTCCGCAGTATGTTTCCGGGGACGCTGTCATCGACCGCTGTATTATCGGCGAGGGCGCTGAAATCTACGGAGAGGTACATAATTCCGTCATCGGTGCGGATGTGCGCATTGAAAAGGGTGTTGTTGTAAGAGATTCTATTATTATGCGCCACAGCACAATCGGCGAGGGAACCCAGGTCAATAAGGCCATTATTGCAGAAAACGTACATGTCGGCAAACATGTTGTGATGGGCGTTGGCGAGGAAGCGCCGAACGTCTTAAAACCGAATATTTACGGATTCGGACTTGTGACCGTTGGAGAAAAGGCAGTCATTCCGGATGGCGTAACCATTGGAAAGAATGTCTGCATTTCCGGTGAAACTTCCCTTGAGGATTACCCGGATGGCACACTTCCGTCCGGCGGAGCAATTGTAGAAAAGGACGGTGAGTAATATGAGAGCATTGGGAATTATTCTTGCAGGCGGTAACAACAACAAAATGAGAGAGCTGTCCAATAAAAGAGCCGTTGCAGCTATGCCGGTCGCAGGCAGCTTCCGCAGCATCGATTTTGCGCTGTCAAGCATGGCAAACTCTCATATTCAGAAGGTGGCTGTCCTGACACAGTACAACGCCAGATCTTTAAATGAACATTTAAGCTCTTCCAAATGGTGGGATTTCGGAAGAAAACATGGCGGTCTGTTTGTATTTTCTCCAACCGTTACATCAGATAACAGCTGGTGGTATCGTGGAACGGCAGACGCGATCAGTCAGAACCTGACATGGCTGAAAAACAGCCATGAACCGTACGTAGTCATCGCATCGGGAGATGGCGTATACAAACTGGATTTCAATAAGGTATTGGAATACCATATTGCAAAACGTGCGGATGTTACCGTGGTATGCACGGATTCAAAGGAAGCAGATACCAGCCGCTTCGGCGTCCTGAAGATGAATGAGGACTGCCGCATCGAGGAGTTCGAGGAAAAACCGATGGTTTCGAGCTCCAACGTGATCTCTACCGGTATCTATGTCATCCGCCGTCGCCAGCTGATCGAAATGATTGAGCGCAGCGCACAGGAAGACCGCTACGACTTTGTAAAGGATATTTTAATCCGTTACAAAAACCTGAAACGGATTTACGGATACAAGATCAATACCTACTGGAGCAACATTGCTACCGTAGATTCCTATTACAGAACCAACATGGATTTCCTGAAACCGGAGGTAAGAGATTACTTCTTCGGACAGTATCCGGGCATCTACTCCAAGATCGACGATCTTCCGCCGGCAAAATACAATCCTGGCTGCACAGTGAAAAATTCTCTTGTATCCAGCGGCTGTATCATCAACGGACAGGTTGAGAACTCTGTTTTGTTCAAGAAGGTATATGTTGGAAACAACTGTGTGATTAAAAATTCTATCATCTTAAATGATGTATATCTCGGAGACAACACTCACATTGAAAACTGTATTGTGGAGAGCAGGGACACCATCCGTGCAAACTCCTATCACTGTGGGGAGGACGGCATCAAAATTGTTGTCGAAAAAAACGAAAGATACGCCATCTGATTATGGGGTGAAAGGGGCATAAAAGTTTATGAACATTACAGACGTGAGAGTACGCAAGGTAACAAAAGAAGGAAAAATGAAGGCGGTTGTGTCTATCACAATCGATGACGAATTTGTTGTACATGATATCAAGGTGATTGAAGGAGAAAAAGGACTGTTTATCGCAATGCCGAGCCGTAAGGCTACGGACGGGGAGTACCGCGATATCGCACATCCGATCAACTCCGGAACCAGAGAAAAAATTCAGACCATTATCCTGAAACAGTACGAACAGGCGATGGCAGAAGCGGAAGCAGAGGAAGCTGCTGCAGAGGCCTGAGCAAAAAGGAAGAAAGAATGCCCCCGGCGGAAAACGGAAGTGGTTACGTTTTCTGCCCGGGGGCGTTTTTGTCAGTAAAAATAAAGATGACGATATACAAAAGTATATCGCCATCTTTTTATGAGGGGGGAGATAGTGAGTGGTTTATCAACTATCCGAGATTTATTATAAAAGGAATATGTGAGCAAAGTGTGTCCAAATTCTAAAAGAAATGGAAAAAATATAAAGAAAAGAGGAAAAATTGTGGGAAGAGGTATGGACAGAAAAGAGAAGAGAGCGTAAAGTGAGAGAAAAATGTATCTGCGGAGTCTTTTTTGTGCCCGTATTTGCGTGAGCTGAAAAATTCCGGGAGCACATCAGAAAAAGAGGAGGAAACAGGATGAGACAGAAGAGAATCAGCGATTATGGATATCGGGTAGGACATCATGAAAGCGGACCGCGAAACAAAATTACGGATGTGCCCGGTGTGCGGGTAGGCCATGCGACGGTGGAAAGTGGAAATCAGCATACCGGAGTGACGGTGATTGTGCCGGGAGAAGGCAATCCGTTTCTGAAAAAGTACCTGGCGTCTGCTACGTGCATAACGGTTTCGGGAAAACGTGCGGTCTTGTGCAGGTACAGGAGCTCGGAACTCTTGAAACGCCCATTGCCCTGACCAATACACTGAATGTCGGAAAAGTGGCGGATGCATGATTTCATGGATGATACAGCAGACCCGAAAAGAAGGGGAAGATGTTTTTTCCATCAATCCGGTTGTCGGAGAATGTAATGATTCGAGAATCAATGAGATTTGTAACCGGGTAGTGGGGGAAAAAGAGCTGTATCATGCACTGGAGCAGGCGGATACAGACTTTGCGGAAGGTGATATCGGTGCCGGAACAGGAACTATCTGCTATGGGCTGAAAGGGGGAATCGGATCAGCATCCCGCACGCTGGTGCTTGACGGAAAAACATATACCATTGGTGTTCTGGTACAGTCAAATTTCGGGGCAACCAGAGATTTGAAAATCAGTGGAAAACCGGCAGGAGAGAAGATTCTGGAGCGGATCCGGAAGGAAGAATGCGGAAGCAGCGCCGAAGACCGGGGATCAATTATGACGGTTCTGGCAACAGACCTTCCGGTATCGGAGCGGCAGCTGTACCGGATTATCCGCCGCTGTGGAGTTGGAATCGCCAGAACAGGAGCCTACACCGGCCACGGAAGCGGTGAAATCATGATCGGATTTACAACAGCAAACCGCGTAGACACAAAGAGTACATGTGAGGTGGAAGTGTGTGCCCGGATAAAAGAAGAAAAAATCAACGAGGCATTTGAAGCAGCGGCAGAGGCTGTGGAGGAAGCGATCCTGAACTCTATGGTAACCGCAAAGGAAAAAAGAGGCCTGGACGGAGCCAGATACCGCAGCCTTGCCGAGTTTCTGGAAATACCGGGATTCCCGGAATAAATTATTTTTCCAGAACCATACGCCCCAGCTCGGAAATTTCACATCCGCCTTTTGTCCGGTGCACGATGAGATAACCGGCGGAAGAAAGCTCTCCGAGTACGGTGCGCAGAGCCGCTTCGGATACAAAGGTTTCTCCGTCGGCCAGTCCGTTTTTGATTGCCAGGCGGCCTGCTTTTGGATGTGTCGATACGAAAGAAAGAACCTGATATTGAAGGTTGGTGAGGGAAACGTCAGCCATCTGGCGGGAACGGAGGTATGTCGGCAGATCGGAAAGCTGCAGCTTATGGCTGCTGTACCGGGTAAACAGGCTGCAGGACAGATTGTACAGCTCATGAATATTTCCGGGGTACGCATATTCCTTCAGAAAGCGCAGAAGCCCTTCCGAAAAGATCCGGTCGCAGGTCATATCGGTGTTGTGGAAAAACTGAAGCAGAAAGTAATTGAGAAGATCGGGAATATCCTCCCTGCGTCTGCGGATCGGGACTGTCTGAAGCTCTGAAGCGCTTAAAAGGTGAAAAAGCTCCCGCAGGAAGGTTCCTTTTTCTACTTTTTTGTAAAGGTTATCATCCGCAATAGCAATGATACGCACATCGAAACGGCGGGTTTCCGGTGCGGAAAAGAAGTTACCATGAACATTGGTAAGAATATTGACCAGCAGATCCTGAATGGAAAGCGGAAAACGGTCCACCTGGGAAAGGACGAGTGTGCCATGGTTGGTTTCGGCAAGAAGCCGGAGCAGGGAGGCTTCGGTCAGATCATTTCCGGGAGAATGAAGAACGGAAAACGGATAATGGTGGCGGCGCGAAAAATTGTGGATCGCACGTGCGAGTGTCCGGCGCTGTGTACCGCTTTCTCCCTGGATCAGAATCGGAAAATCAAAAAGTGCAAGATGTCTGGCCTGCGCCATCAGATTCTGGACGGAATCTGCGTGGGACAGGGAAAGGGAAAAGGTACGGGAGGAAGCAAAAAAAGTGCTTTCTTCCGTTTTTTCGTCTTTCGATACCGACATTTCCGTGGATCTGCCATCGGGAAGAAACGCAAGAAAAACAGGTTCTGTATCCGGAAAAACCATAGAGAGAACGCTTAACGTGATCTGTGTTTTCTGATCCGAAAGGAGAAGGGTCCAGTCACCGTTGCGGTCGAAAGCAGTGTCCGCGTAGGCAGACGGAAGACATTCCGAAAAAGGCTGTCCTTCAAAGTTGGAGGAGGGAAGCGAGAAGGCATGTGCAAATTTAGCGTTCATGAACTGAATGAGGCCATCCGCACCAAACAGACAGATGCCAATGGGAAGAGAGAACAGGATAACCTGCATGAGCTGTTCGGTCTGTACATAATTTGTATAGTAAGTTTCTGAGGTCTTGACGGTGTGAAGAATCTGATTGACATAATTGCGCGATACACGGTTTACGGTCTGCAGAGGAATGTTGAAATATTCGCAGAGCTGTAAAATAGTGGAAATATCGATGATGCGGTTGCCGATATCCAGCACATTGGGAATGCGGGAAGGAACGAGCTGCGGCTCGCCGGCGGTGATGGCAAACTGAATGTCAGACTCGGTATCCTTGCATCCGGGATAAAACGGAACAAAGTCATATTGTGTGATGCCGCATTCCTCAAACTGGGAAATGATAGCGAGCGTGGAATATTTATCATCGTTTACCAGATAGACACGTTCGTGCGGCGGAATCTGAATGATTTTATCCAGGAACATATGGTTGAAAACGCGGTCGCAGGGGAGCTGCAAAATGGAGGAGTCAAGGGTAAGCGGAAAGGTTTCCATGGCGCGGGCGGTTGGAAAAAGGACGCACTGGTATCCCCGGAAGAGAGAGGGGTCTGTGGCCTGCTCTCTCAAAAGGGTATTGAAGGTGAGATATTCACCGAGCACGGAGTGAAGATAAGACTGAAATTCGGAAAGCATTCGTTTCCGGGAAGAAATGATCAATACGTTGCCAAGCTTTTGTTTTCTGTTCATAAAGGGACCTCTTTTCCTGCTAAAAAGTGGTAATGGGTTAAAAATTAGGATAATTATATCATTTTTGACGAAAATAAACAACCTAAATGCAAAAAGACAAAAAAGAAAAGAAAAAATCAAGAAGAATGCTTTGACATAGTGACGCATTACATCTATAATACCGATTAAGCAAAGGGGCTGTAAAAAAAAAGGTAAGGCATCTTTGCTCTTTTTTATATCATGGTTCTGTTATCTGTGAAAAGAAAGAACAAAGAAAACAGCAACACTTGCAGAAAAGGAGGAGACAACAATGAAAAAAAGACATGTAATGCGTGCTCTGGTTGCAGCAGCAACGGCACTGGCACTGACAGCATGTGGATCGACAGGTTCTTCTGACACAAGTAAGAGCACATCAACAGCATCCGCTGCATCGACCTCATCCGGTTCAGAAGCAGGTACGGAGAATACCATCACGATTCCGGCAGGCGAGTCGGTATCCCAGGATTCTGATGTTACGGCAATGGTAGCTGTAGACTTTACCACCATGGATCCGATGGATACTTCCGATACACTTTCCGGTGGTGTACAGCGAATGATGATGGACGGTTTGTTTGGATTTGATGAGAATATGCAGATCATTCCGATGCTGGCAACCAGCTACGAAGCAAATGACGAAGCAACCGAGTATACGATTCATCTTCGTGAGGGCGTAAGCTTTACCGATGGAACTCCGTGGAATGCAGATGCCCTGATTGCAAACGTAAACAAATGGGCAGATAAGAGCCTTGGACTGAAACGTACTACATTCCTCTGCAATGTTCTGGATCATGCAGAGAAGGTAGATGATTATACCGTTAAAATTTATTTATCACAGTCATTCGGTGCTTTCATCAGCAACCTGGCACATCCGGCTACGCTGATCATGAGCCCGAAACAGATTGAAGCAGGAGAAGATGCCTGTGCACAGGCACCGGTAGGAACCGGACAGTACAAATTTGTTGAGTGGGTTGCCGGTGACCATATGAAAGTAGAACTGAACAAAGACTGGTGGGGATATGACGCAGACGTCTGCGGCGGAACTGCTCTGGCAGATGCAGATGCAGGATTTAAGAGCATCACATTCAAACCGGTTGCAGAAAGTGCTACCCGTGTATCTGCAATTCAGGCAGGTGACGCACAGATTATGTGGTCTGTACCGACAGAAAGTGTTGACACCTTAAAAGGTGACAGCAACGTATCCGTTGGAATGGGCGACAGCATCGCCGTATGGTACTTCTTCATGAATACACAGAAAGCACCGTTCAACGATGTGAAGGTTCGTGAGGCAATGGCTTATGCAATCAACAAAGAGGCATATATCCAGGTCGTTATGAACGGTTACGGTTCTGTGGCAACTTCTATGGTAGGAGAAGAAGTACAGCACTACAAAGGAAATGATCCGTATTCCTACGATCCGGAAAAAGCAAAAGAGCTGTTAAAGGAAGCAGGATATCCGGATGGATTTACCACAACACTGATGTACAGCAACACGACAGCAAATCAGAAAAAAGCAGAGTTCTACAAACAGCAGCTTTCTGAGGTTGGTATTGATCTGGAATTGAACGGAATGGAAAATGCCGTTCTGAATGAAAAGGTTCAGGGAGCTGACTGCGCAGGAGCAGATGCCGAGGTTGACTGCTACTTAAGCGGATGGTCTACTTCCACCGGTGATGCTGACTGGGGACTTCGCCCGATGCTGGCAACCGAATCTGAACCGCCGATGAGCTACAACATCAGCTACTATGAGAATGAAAAAGTAGATCAGCTTCTCAAAGATGGTCTTGCAACAGCAGATGAAGACAGACGTGGTGAGATCTATGCAGAAGTACAGGATACTGTATGGAAGGATCTTCCGCTGCTCTGCATCGCAAGCGATAAAAACATCTGGGCAACCAGCAACAACATTACCGGAGTATATCTGTTAGGCGATGGAAGCATCGGCATGAGAAATGCCAGAATGGCAGCCGAATAACGGCAGACTGAAATAAGGATATGAAAAAGACCCCGGCGTCCTTCCATCAAAAGAGGGCGCCGGTTTCTTACAAACAGGAAAGCAGGCAGTGATCCGTGGGATTGTACCTGTAGGATAAGCATGAAAGTAGGAGATACAATATGCCAAAATATATACTGAAGCGTATTGTGGGTACGATCCCCACACTGATTATTGTTGTTACATTTGTATTTTTCTTTGTCCGCCTGATTCCGGGAGATCCGGCGAGACTCGTTGCAGGAGAGCAGGCAACACAGGATGACGTAGAGGCAGTAAGAGAAGAGCTTGGCCTCAATAAATCCATTCCGACACAGTATGTTACCTACGTGACAGGACTTTTAAAAGGAAATCTCGGAACCTCCCTTCGAACAAAGCAGCCGGTTACAAAGGAAATTGCGGGAAGATTCGGAAATACCGTCCGTCTGGCATTTGTCACATTGCTGTGGAGCTCGGTTGTTGGTGTGCTCTTTGGTGTGTGGTCCGGAACACACCGGGGAAAATGGCAGGATTATACCGGAATGACGATTGCGGTCTCGGGTATTTCACTCCCCTCGTTCTGGATCGGCTTTCTGCTGATTATGCTGTTTGCGGTAAAACTGCGAATTCTGCCGACAACAAGCGGAACAAGCCTGAAAAGTCTGATTATGCCGTCGATCACGCTCGGCGTCGGAATTGCAGCCGTGATCGCACGATTTACAAGATCCTCCATTATTGAGGTTTTAAAAGAAGATTACGTCAGAACAGCAAGAGCAAAAGGAATCAAAGAAAAGGTTGTGATCTGGAAGCATGTTTTCCGCAACTCCATGATCTCCGTCGTGACGGTTGTGGGTCTGCAGTTCGGCTTTCTGCTGGGAGGTTCTGTTGTCACAGAAACGGTATTTGCCTATCCTGGCCTTGGCTCCCTTCTGATTGAATCGGTCAATTACAGAGATTATCCGGCAATCCAGTCCCTGATTCTGATCTTTTCGCTGCAGTTTATCGTCATCAACCTGATTGTCGATATCCTCTATGCGGTTCTGAATCCGGAAATTAAACTTCAGTAGGAGATGAGTGGAATGAAAGAAAAGAAAAAAGTACAGACCGAGAACCAGGAGAGAATTAAAACTCCGTTTTCTGAGATGGTTCGAAAATTTAAAAAACAGAAAAATGCAGTAGTTGCGCTTTGTTTTATCATTTTTCTCATTTTCCTTGCGTTTTTCGGAAGCAAAATTGTGCCGTACGGAATCAATGAGTATGATTACAATGCGATTCTGCAGGGACCAAGTATGAAGCACCTGTTTGGAACGGATGAGTTTGGACGGGATCTGTTTTCCCGTATCGTCTGTGGAACCCGGATTTCACTTGCAGTCGGATTCGGCGCTGTTACGGTCGGTGCAGTCTGTGGTACCATTCTCGGACTTCTGGCCGGATATTACGGCGGATGGATTGATTCTATTATTATGAGAATCTGCGATGTCCTGTTTGCTTTTCCGGGACTGATTCTTGCAATCGCCATCGTGGCAATCCTCGGAAGCGGCATGACAAACGTTGTGATTGCGGTCGCTGTCTTTTCTACACCGACCTTCGCACGGCTTGTCCGAAGCAAAACGCTGACCCTGAAAAATTCCGTCTTTGTCCTGGCGGCACGGAACATCGGTGTTTCCGATGCAAGAATTCTGTTTCACCATATTCTGCCGGGAGCCATTCCGGACATCATTGTACAGTATTCCATGTCGTTTGGATCTTCCATTCTGACGGCATCGAGCCTTTCCTTCCTGGGAATGGGAGCACAGCCGCCGACACCGGAATGGGGACTGCTTCTTTCCAACGGAAGAAACTATATGGCAAGTGCAATGTATGTGACGATTTTTCCGGGTCTTGCGATTTTCCTTACCGTACTGAGCTTTAACCTGTTAGGCGACGGACTTCGCGATGCACTCGATCCGAAACTTTCCGATTGATAAGGAGGAGCAGAAGTGGCTACTGATAACGTACTTGAGATAAAAAATTTACATACGTATTTCTATACCGATGGCGGTGTGATCAAAGCAGTAGACGGTGTCGATGTTGAGCTTCGACGCGGCGCAACGCTTGGCATCGTAGGCGAGTCGGGAAGTGGAAAGAGCGTGACATCCCTCTCTGTGATGGGATTACTGGCCGGAACGAAAGGAAAAATTGCTGACGGCGAAATCCTGCTGGATGGCGATGACATTGTAAAGCTGACGAAGGAACAGCAGAGAAAGCTGCGCGGAAGCAAGATTTCCATGATTTTCCAGGAACCGATGACCAGTCTGAACCCGGTCATGAAGATTGGAGACCAGGTGGCAGAATGCGTTCTGCAGCACGAAAAAATATCAAAAAAAGAGGCACTGAAAAAGGCAGAGGACATGCTCCGGAAAACGGGTGTTCCGCGTGTGGAGCATATGATGAAGGAGTATCCGTTCCAGCTTTCCGGCGGACAGAGACAGAGGGTCATGATTGCCATGGCGCTTGTATGCAAGCCGGAAATCCTGATTGCGGATGAGCCGACGACCGCACTGGATGTAACGATTCAGGCACAGATACTGGATCTGATGAATCAGCTGAAAAAAGAGACGGGTACATCCATCCTGTTTATTACACATGATCTTGGCGTTGTTGCAGAGGTCTGCGATGATGTTGCCGTTATGTACTGCGGCCGCGTGGTAGAGCGCGGAGATGTAAAAACAATTTTTGCCAATCCGTCCCACCCGTATACGAAGGGACTGCTGGGATCGATTCCGAGACTGGGAGACGCCGGAAAAGAACTGAAGTCGATTCCGGGTAACGTTCCAAACCCGAAATATATGCCGAAAGGCTGCAAATTTGAGCCGCGATGTCCATACGCTTCGGAAAAATGCCGCGAGGAAGAACCGGGATTTTTCCAGATCGAGGAAGGCCATATCAGCAGATGCTGGCTCTGCGAAAGCGGACAGCTCAAAACAGATCACGTAGAGAAGGCAGGTGACTAGGATGTCGGATACATTACTTAGAGTAGAGGATTTGAAAATTTATTATCCGGTTGCCGGAAGCGGATTTGGGAAAAAGGAATTCGTCAAAGCGGTAGACGGAGTTACCTTTGAGGTGAAAAAAGGCGAGGTATTCGGAATTGTAGGCGAGTCCGGCTGCGGAAAATCCACACTGGGAAGAGGGGTCTGCAAACTGGAAAATCTGACATCGGGCCATGTGTATCTGGATGGAGAAGATATTACAGAGTACAATGACCGGAGAATGCGTTCCATCCGGAAAAAGGTACAGATGGTTTTTCAGGATCCGTATGCGTCCCTGAATCCACGGATGTCCGTTTTTGACATCATTGCAGAGCCGCTGCTGGTGCATCATCTGTATCAGGATAAAGCGGATCTGGAAAAGAAAGTGCTGGATCTTTTGCACCGGGTAGGACTGGATGACTACCATGCAAACCGTTATCCACATGAATTTTCCGGCGGTCAGCGTCAGAGAATCGGAATTGCCCGTGCACTTGCGGTAGAACCGTCTCTGATCATCGCAGACGAACCGGTTTCGGCACTGGATGTGTCTATTCAGGCGCAGGTTCTGAATCTTTTAAATGAACTGAAACATGACCTGGATCTGACCTATATTTTTGTTGCACATGACCTGAGCGTTGTGGAATACATCAGTGACCGTGTCGGCGTTATGTATCTCGGCAATTTCGTGGAGGTCGGAGAAAAAGAGAAAATTTACAGCAATCCGATGCATCCGTATACGCAGGCACTGCTTTCCGCAGTTCCGGTTCCGGATCCGACGGCAAAAAGAGAAAGAATTCTGCTTGAGGGAAGCATCCCATCCGCCCACAAGCCGCCGACAGGCTGCAAATTCCATACCAGATGTCCAAAATGCATGGAATGCTGCAAAACACAGGCACCGGAGCGGTATGAAGTGGATGACGGACATTACGTATATTGTCATCTTTATGATAAAGAAAGAAGGGAACAGCAGAAATGAAGCTTTTTATCAGTGCAGATATCGAGGGCTGTGCCGGAGTGGCACTGACCGATGAAACACATAAGAAGGAAAGCGTATACCAGAGATTTGCAGAGGAGATGACCGAAGAGGTCGTTGCGGCATGCGAAGCAGCACATGAAGCGGGCGCGGATGAGATTGTCGTAAAGGACGGTCACGGAGATGCATCCAACATTGACCCGCTGAAAATGCCGGAGTATGTCACCCTGATCCGGGGAAAGAGTGGTCATCCGTATAATATGATGTATGGTATCGACGACAGCTATGACGGCGTGTTGTATCTTGGATATCATGCACCGGCAGGAGATCCCAATTTTTCGATCAGCCACACATCGACAGGAAACAGCCTGTATATTCATCTGAATGGAAAAGTGATGAGTGAGTGCATGCTGAACAGCTATACAGCAGCATCACATCACGTACCGGTGCTGTTCCTTTCCGGAGATGAAGAGATCTGCCGTCAGGCCAAAGAACTGATTCCGGGCATTACGACAGTGGAAACGAAGCATGGTGTCGGTGCGGCAACGTGGTGCAAAGCGAAAGGAAAAGTGATATCCGAAATCCGGGAAGGGGTAAAAAAGGCAGTTGCCGGACAGAAAAAAGAGTGTCAGGTGGCTCTTCCGGAGCACTTTACATATGAGGTAACCTATAAAGACTGGAAAAAAGCGTACACGATGTCGTTTTATCCGGGAATGCAGAAGGTAGATACCTTCACAAATAAGCTGGAGACAGATCGCTGGATGGATATTGTCACAGCACACTGCTTTGTTGTATATTAAGAATATAAATCTGATAGAAACCCAAAGAAAAGAGGATAAAACAATGGATATAGAAATGTTTGGTAAGCTTTCCGATGCATTTGGACCAAGTGGATTTGAGGAGGATGTCATCCGTACCATAGCAGATTACTGCAAAGAATTTGATGTAGAAAATGACGCAATGAATAACCTGTATGTGCGGATGCCGGGAACAAAGCAGGATTCCCGTCCGGTCATCCAGCTGGATGCCCATCTGGACGCATGCGGTTTCATGGTACAGAATATCCAGGACAACGGATGCCTTGGCATTATCATGCTTGGCGGCTTTCATCTGACCAGCCTTCCGGCACATGCGGTATGGATCCGCACCAGATCTGGAAAGATGGTACATGGTATTATCTGTGCGAAACCGGTTCATTTCATGACAACAGCAGAACGCAACAGCCAGACTCTGGAAATTGAAAAAATGTATGTGGATGTCGGAGCAACCAGCCGCGAGGAGGTTGAAAACGTTTTCGGAATCCATATCGGTGATCCGATGATGCCGGATGTAACCTTTGAATACGATGCAGAGCATGAAATCTGCTTCGGAAAAGCATTTGACAACCGGGCCGGCTGCGCATGCATCGTAGATACGATGAAACAGCTGGAAAAGGAGCAGGCTTCTCTTGCGGTTAATGTTGTCGGCGCCTTTGCAGCACAGGAGGAGGTCGGAACCCGCGGTGCTGTGGTAACAAGTCAGATTGTAAAACCGGACCTTGCCATTGTATTTGAGGGATCTCCTTCCGATGACTTTTTCATCAGCGCAGGACAGGCACAGGGCTGCATGAAGAAGGGTGTTCAGATTCGTATCCTGGACAACAGCTATATTTCCAATACGCAGTTATTTCACTGGCCGAGGAAGTAGCAGAAAAATGCGGAATTAAATACCAGGAGAGCGTAAGAAGAGGCGGAAGCACAAACGCAGCAAAAATCAGTGTGACAGGAAAAGCAGTTCCGTGTCTGGTGCTTGGTGTTCCATCCCGCTATGCGCACAGCCATTACAATTTCTGCGCAAAAGAAGACCTGGAGGCAGCAAGCGCAATGGCAGCCAATGTCATTCGTGCTTTAGATGAGGAAAAGATCCGTCATATCTGCCATCAGGATGTACTGTAAAATATTCGATAACGAAAGAAAAAGCATGCCGGAAGCGGGTTCACAGGAAAGGTGAAGCCGTTTTCGCATATCTGGTAAAAAAGGAGAGTTTACAAGTGAGAAAACCGATCATTGGAATCTTGGGAAATACGTATAAAACACAGCCGGGACTTTTTTCAAGTGCGGAGAGAATGTATGTCAACAGCGATTATATCGAATCAGTTCTGAACAACGGCGGAATTCCGATGGCAATTCCGGCAGTTGCCATGAAAGCGGATCCGGAAGGCATACTTGCTGTGTGCGACGGAATTCTGGTTCCCGGCGGAGAGGACTTAAATCCGTGGTATTATGGAGAAGAGCCAAAACCGCAGATCCAGACGATCCGTCCGGAGATCGACGAGGCCTGGTTTGCACTTGGACGGGCAGCAAAAGAGATGGGAATGCCTATGCTTGGCATCTGCAAAGGAATTCAGTTTTTAAATGTCCTGTGCGGCGGTGATCTGTACCAGGATATCTATACACAGAAGGAAACCACAATTCTGCATCTGCAGTCCCTGGAGCGGTCTTATCTGCATCACCATGTGGAAATTAAAGAGGGAACCCATCTGGCAGAAATCCTGGGGGCAGGCACCCATGCGGTAAACTCCATGCATCATCAGGCAGTGCGTACGCCGGGAGAGGACATCGTGGTTTCAGCAACGGCGCCGGATGGAACCATCGAGGCGATAGAAAGCCGCAACGGACAGATTGTGGCCGTACAGTGGCATCCGGAAGGGCTGATTCACTCAGCGCCGGAGATGAACCGCCTTTTTGCGGATCTGGTAGAAAGAAGCAGCAGATACAGAGAAAAAAGGTAACGATTTGGAAGCATGTAAAAGGAAAGAAAAACCGGGATGGGGCTCTGAACCGTTACGAAAAAATAAGAATGGATAAGGATGCGATTCCAAAAGCAGAGAGAGGGAATCGTTCGGGAGGCAAAAAAAGAATGAACAGAACAATAAGAGTATCGGCGGCGGGTGATATTCTGATTATGAAACGGCTTCTGCCGGGGTATCAGGATGTTTTGCCGATTCGCGAATTTTTGATGCGGGGAGAAGTCCGGATGGCAAATCTGGAAACAACGATATCGGACGGCAGCTGTTACGCATCGGCGTATTCCGGCGGAACATGGCTGACGGCAGATGCGAAGTGTCTGGAAGACACCCTGCGTTACGGTTTTAATTTTCTTGGGATTTCGAATAATCATACGATGGATTATTCCTATGAAGGACTTGCATCTACGATCAGCGAACTGAAAAAAAAGGATGTGGCATATGCCGGAGCAGGCAAAAATCTTTACGAAGCATCGCGTCCTGCCATTCTGGACACAACAGCGGGACAGATTGCGGTGATTGATATCTGTTCTACCTTTGAAAATGCAGCCAGGGCGGGAAGCCAGACGGAACGGCAGCCTGGCAGGCCGGGCTTAAATCCGTTGCGCTTTTCGGAAAAATATACCATTACGGAGAAACATGCGCAGGATCTTGCAAAGATTGCAGAGGTGACCGGAATCAACGGACTGCGGGATCTGCACCGGCAGGAGGGATTTATAGCTCCGCTTTCCGAGGGTGTCATGGAATTTGGCGGGAAAATGTTTGAAATCAGCAAGGACGGAACAGAGGGAAGAAGCTCCAGCCCGAATCCGATCGATGTGAAACGCACCGTCGATGCAATCCGGGAAGCGAAGATGACATGTGAGGCAGTCCTGGTTATGGTACATTCCCATGAAATCCGTAAGGACAATGACGAGGAAGCGGATTATTTTCTGGAGGAATTTGCACACGCCTGTATCGATGCGGGCGCCAGCGCGGTGATCGGGGGCGGAACGCATCAGCTGAAGGGAATCGAACTGTATCATGACTGTCCGATTTTCTACTGCCTCGGAAATTTTATTTTTGAAAATCAGTATGTACGCCTTCTGCCTGCGGACTACATGGAAAAATATGGTCTGAATATTCACACGGCAGCATCCATCGGAATCGCCAGGCGGCAGGAGCAGTCCTCACATTCCCTCTACGAAATTCCGGAGGTCTATCGGAGTGTGCTGCCGTACTTCGAGATCTGTCAGGGGAAATGCACACATCTGGAGCTTCTGCCGGTCGAGCTTGGTATGGACAGGGAAAAGGCAGAAAAAAATATTCCGTACGTGGCAGACGAAAAAACAGCAGAAAAAATTGCAGAATATCTCACCCGCGTGAGCAAGAGATATGGAACAGAATGGGAATACAAAGAAGGAAGGATTGTACTTCATGCGTAAAAAATGGGAAATAGAAGAAGAATACCGAAACTTTTGCCGGAACAACAAAGAACTTGCGCTGCAGACGCTGCGGGAGCTGACACTGACCCCGACGGAAACGGGAAAAGAAGATCAGAGAATCGCATATTGCATGGAATGGATGAAACAGCAGGGCATGGAGTCGGTTCATACGGATGAGCTTGGAAATGTAATCTGGGAGTATCGGCCGGAACAGGAAAAGAAGGTTCTGTATACGGCGCATCTGGACACCGTGTTTTCGCTGGAGGAGCCGCTGGAGATCAAAGAAGACGGAATGATCTGGCGTTGTCCCGGCATCACAGACGATACCGTGAATGTTGTGATGCTTCTGATGGCGGCAAAATACGTTCATGAGACAGAGCCGGAGCTTCCATGCGGTCTGATTTTTGCAGCGGATCTTGGAGAAGAAGGGCTTGGCAATCTGTGCGGAGTTCGCGCGCTTGTCGACCATTATGAAAAAAATCTGTGCGGAATGGCAGCCTTTGATCTGTATCGGGATAAAATGTATCCCATCTGCATCGGGTCTGTCCGGTATCGGATTTCGGCAAAAACAAAGGGCGGTCATTCCTTCCTGAATTTCGGAAGAAAAAATGCTATTGCAGAGCTTGCGGGCCTGATCGGAGAGCTTTACCGTTTTCAGACGGATGCAGCATCTCATACAACATACAATGTGGGAAAAATAGAGGGAGGAACCTCTGTTAATACGATTGCGCAGGATGCCTCCATGCTGTTTGAATTCCGTTCGGAGGATTACAGGAGCCTGGAAGCCTGCGAAACATATCTGGAGGAGACCATAGCAGCACGCCAGAGTGAGGAGGTACAGTATTCCTGCAAGCTCGTCGGAAAGCGGCCGTGCGCAAGAGAAACGGATCCTGTCCAGATGGCACGTATGACGCGGTGCGCACAGAAAACGCTGAAGGCAGCCGATGGGGAAGAGGCGGTATGCTCTGAAGCATCCACAGACTGTAATATCCCATTGTCGCGGCATATTCCTGCTATCTGCGTCGGTTTCTGCCGGGGCGGGGGAGCGCATACCAGAGAAGAATGGCTCGATGCCGCCAGCGTAGAAGATGGCATGTGTGCAGCCGTAGCACTCGTATGCCGGCTTCCGTGGATGTGCTGCGAGAGCAGAGTCGTTGTAAGGGACGGGATAGAGGATCGAAAAGAGAAAGAGGAAATCCGGCAGCTGCTGGAGCTGTGCGATCAGGATTTCGTTCCGCCGCTTTCCCACCGCAACAGTACATCCCAGACGAACTGGGCCGAGACAGAAGAAAAGACGGATGGAATTGCAGAATATCTGGAGAATATCTGCAGTCAGCATGTGGTGCTGTGGAAGGAAGAGGGAGTCGTGCGGGCCTTTATGACCTGGAAGGATCACTTTAACTGTGAGAATCTGGAAGCATATCCGGATTCCTGCTATCTGACCACCCTCTGCGTCTGGCCGGATTACCGCGGACAGGGAATTTCGGAGGTAATGTATGCAGAAGCAGAAAAGGATATCGCAGCAAAATTTCCGGGAAGCCGGATTACTCTCCGTACCTGGTCCACGAACGGGGCCCAGGAGCATATCCTGGACAAGCTGGGATATAGTCTTGTCCGGCGGCTGAAGGATGACAGGGGAGAAGGAATTGATACGGTTTATTTTGTGAAAAAGGAAGAAAACGACAGATAACATGGTGCTTGCAAATCGCAGCTGAAGATGTCATAATCGGAAGCATAAGACAGCAAAAGGAGGGCTATAGCTATGCCTTGTACAACCATTTTAGTTGGAAAGAAAGCATCGTATGACGGTTCCACCATGATCGCGCGAAACGACGATTCTGGTGCAGGCCATTATACATCGAAAAAATTTGTAGTGATTCACCCGGAGGAGCAGCCGAGAACCTATAAAACCGAGATTTCTCATCTGACCATTGAGCTTCCGGACAATCCGATGCGGTACACTGCAGTGCCAAACGCAGAAAAAGGCGAGGGTGTCTGGTCGGCAAGCGGCGTGAATGCAGCGCAGGTCGGCATGACTGCGACCGAGACAATCACATCGAATCCGCGTGTGCTGGGTGCTGATCCGCTTGTCGTTTATCAGCCGGCGGAAGACGGAAAAGAAGAGGTTCCGGGCGGAATCGGCGAGGAGGACCTCGTTTATATTGTTCTTCCTTATATTAAAAGCGCCAGAGAAGGTGTCAAAAGACTTGGCAGCCTGCTGGAGCAGTACGGTACATACGAGATGAACGGCATTGCATTTCAGGACCACGATGAGATCTGGTGGCTGGAGACGATCGGCGGCCATCACTGGATGGCAGTGAAAGTGCCGGATGACCATTATGTGGCCATGCCGAACCAGCTTGGCATCGACCATTTTGATCTGGAGGATGCACTCGGCGAACAGAAGGAATATATGTGCTCAGCAGACTTGAAAGAATTTATTGAAACATATCATCTGGATCTTTCTATGGATGGAAATTTTAATCCGCGCGATGCCTTCGGAAGCCACGATGATTCCGATCACGTTTACAATACACCGCGTGCCTGGTTCATGGAGCGCTGTCTGAACCCGCACACGAAAAAATGGGACGGACCGGATGCCGATTACACACCGGTATCCGACGATATTCCGTGGATGATGGTTCCGGAGAAGAAGATCACCGTAGAGGATGTGAAATACGTACTGTCCTCCCACTATCAGGGAACACCGTACGACCCGTATGCCGCATACGGCGATAAATCGTGGAAGGGAGCATATCGCTCCATCGGTGTCAACCGGACCGATTTCCTTTCTGTCATCCAGATGCGCCCGGATCACAAAGGAGACAACGGCATTTTGCAGTGGATTGCATTTGCGTCAAATACATTCAATGTGCTGGTTCCGTTCTACACCGATGTGACGACAACACCGGAGTATCTTTCCAACACAACGGGAGAGGTTTCCACAGATAACTTCTACTGGGCAAGCCGCATGGTGGCAGCAATGGCAGATGCATCCTATAAGTCTTCTATCTTTCACATTGAGCGGTATCAGGAAAAGGTGATGGCAAAAGGCCATGCACTGATCCACCAATACGATGCGCTACTTGCAGGGGAGACAGACGAAACAAAACAGACACAATTGAGAGAAGAAGCAAACAACAAAATCGCTGAAATGCTGAAAAAAGAGACGGGTGCAACACTGCACAAGGTACTCTTTGAACTCAGCAACCAGATGAAAAACGCGTATTCCAGATCGGATGCGTAAGGCTTTTTCAGGGAAAGAATAAGAGAATGGTTCTGCGCGCAGGAAAAATTGCGCGCAGAATCATTTCCTGTCCGGAATCGTCTCGAACAAACAGGGTGTTACAGTTCGCCGGACACCGGTGAACGATACGATCCTGATAAAAAATCTCAGCGTACTTTGGTGAATTTTGTTGACAACAGGCAGTTCCTGTGCTACAATAAACCAGCGACATGGAAGAAGGTCTTTTTTTTATGCCTGAAATTGCTGAAGTACGAGCAGCAAAAACAGGGCAGAAATGAAGAGACCGCCGCTGATCCGCAAGGATCACAAGCGATAACGCAAATACACAGTGGAGGTGGAAGTCGTGCGCGTAAAAATCACATTGGCATGTACTGAATGCAAACAGCGTAATTACAACATGACAAAAGAGAAAAAGAACCATCCTGAGAGAATGGAGACAAAGAAGTACTGCAGATTCTGCAAAAAGCACACAATGCACAAAGAAACCAAATAATCTTTGGTAAGAGGTGATCCAATGGCAGAAACTGAAAAAAAAGCATCCAAAAAGAGCTGGTTCAAGGGCTTGAAAGCAGAGTTCAGAAAAATCATCTGGGTTGACAACAAAACGCTGGGCAAGCAGACCGTTGCAGTCGTAGCGATCTCTGCAGTAACCTGCGGGTTAATCACCCTGGTTGACAGCGCTGTAATCGAGTTCGTCAATTTATTGATCAAATAAGGATAAAGGTGTCAGAATGTCAGAAGTAAACTGGTATGTAGTCCACACCTATTCGGGCTATGAAAACAAAGTAAAAGCCAATATTGAGAAAACAATTGAGAACCGTCATCTTGAGGATCAGATTTTGGAAGTACGTGTTCCTATGGAAGAAGTTGTTGAAGTCAAGAACGGAACCAAGAAACAGGTACTCCGGAAATTGTTTCCGGGCTACGTTCTGATCAACATGATCATGAACGACGATACCTGGTATGTTGTCCGCAATACCAGAGGTGTTACGGGCTTCGTCGGACCGGGATCCAAGCCGGTACCGCTTACGGATGAGGAAATGGTGAACCTTGGAATCACCGGTGGTGAGGAAAAGGTTGAGCTTGACCTTGAAGTTGGCGATGCAGTCGTTGTAACAGGCGGCGCATGGAAGGATACAACCGGACTGATTCAGAGTATCAACGATACAAAACAGATGGTTACCATCAATGTTGAGCTGTTCGGCCGCGAAACGCCGGTAGAAATAAGTTTCGCAGAAGTCAAGAAGATGTAAGAAATGCCCCAGGGGCGTTTCGTGGGAGGGAAATTCCCGCAATTACCACATTTATTTAGGAGGTGCCGTAAAATGGCAAAGAAAGTTACAGGATATATCAAATTACAGATTCCTGCTGGTAAAGCAACACCAGCACCACCGGTTGGACCTGCACTTGGACAGCACGGAGTAAACATCGTACAGTTTACCAAAGAGTTCAACGCAAGAACAGCAGATAAGGGAGACCTGATCATCCCTGTAGTTATCACTGTATATGCAGACAGAAGTTTCAGCTTCATAACCAAAACTCCTCCGGCAGCAGTTCTGCTTAAGAAAGCCTGCAACCTGAAATCTGGTTCCGGCGTTCCGAACAAAACGAAAGTTGCTACTATCTCTAAGGACAAAGTTCGTGAGATCGCAGAGATGAAGATGCCAGACCTGAATGCAGCAACTGTTGAGGCAGCTATGAGCATGATCGCAGGTACCGCAAGAAGTATGGGTATCGTTGTAGAGGACTAATTTAGAAGAAGAGTTTACATCTTCTCGTATTGACGTGGGAGGGAGATTCCCGCAACTACCACCAGGAGGTTATTAGACAATGAAACATGGTAAGAAATATTTAGAGGCTGCAAAAGCAGTTGATCGTAGCATTCAGTACGATCCGGCAGATGCTATTTCCACAGTTAAGAAATTAGCTACTGCTAAATTTGACGAGACAATCGAAGTTCACATCAAAACTGGTTGTGACGGACGTCACGCAGACCAGCAGATCCGTGGAGCAGTTGTTCTGCCGCACGGTACCGGAAAACAGGTTCGTGTACTTGTTTTCGCTAAAGGCGCAAAAGCTGATGAGGCTGTTGCAGCAGGTGCAGAGTTCGTTGGAGCTGAGGAGCTGATCCCGAGAATCCAGAACGATGGCTGGTTTGATTACGACGTTGTTGTTGCTACACCAGATATGATGGGTGTTGTTGGTCGTCTGGGCCGTGTACTTGGACCGAAAGGTTTAATGCCAAACCCGAAGGCTGGTACCGTAACTATGGATGTTACCAAAGCCGTTAAAGAGATCAAAGCAGGTAAGATTGAGTATCGTCTTGACAAAACAAACATTATCCACGTGCCAATCGGAAAAGCTTCTTTTACTGAGGAGCAGTTAAGCGACAACTTCCAGACGCTGATCGGTGCAATCAACAAAGCAAAACCGGCTACTCTGAAGGGACAGTACCTGAAGAGCGTTACTCTGGCTCCTACTATGGGACCTGGAGTTAAGGTTAATACTTTGAAGCTTGCATAATAAATGAAATACTGAGAACCCCCGGGGCTGTAATGGCTCCGGGGGTTCTTTGCGTTGAAAAACGGACGCAGGGGAAAGGCGAATTCCGATTCCTTAAGAAAGAGCTTTATTTCAATGGGAAATAATTGAAAAAGATCAAAATAGTGTTAGAACATGAAAATTAAGATCAAGTATTCTGCCGGAAATGTTAGTATAATGCTAAGTAGAAAGCAAACGAAAAGAGCAGAGCCCATGCATGCGTTTGGAACGGCGGGTTCTGGAAAGGGAGGTTTTTATGCAGTATTTTGAGAAACAGGGAAATGCGCTGATTTTCCGGCAGGATGGGGAGACGGTCCGGGTGGAGCCGTGGCAGAAGGACAGTCTCGGGTGAGAGGTACGCTTCTTTCGGAGATAGAAGAGGGAAGCATTGCACTGCTTGATCCGGAACCGGTGGAAGCGGAAATTGAGCTGGTGGATGAACGGAAAGCGACGATCAAAAACGGTAAAATCCAGGCGGTTCTCGAGCTTCAGCCGTGGGGACAGAAGCTTCGGATTACGTTCTTGAATCAGAAGGGCGAGGTGCTGCTCTCTGAGATTGCGAACGGCGGAGCGCTCTGCCTGCGCGCACACGATTACCGTGCATTAAAGGGCGGCGCTTATCAGCTAAAAGTATCCTTCGATTCCAACCCGGATGAGAAGATTTACGGTATGGGACAGTATCAGCAGGAGCGAATGAACCTGAAGGGATGCAACCTGGAACTGGCGCACCGCAATTCGCAGGCGAGCATTCCGTTTTATGTATCGAGCCTTGGCTACGGCTTCCTGTGGCACAATGCAGCAGTCGGTGAGGTTCATTTCGGAACAAACACAACGGAATGGCTGGCACGCACCACAAAGCAGCTCGACTACTGGGTAACCGCAGGTGATACCCCGGCGGAAATTGAAGAGCACTTTGCAGATGCCATTGGTAAAGTTCCGATGATGCCGGAGTACGGCCTTGGCTTCTGGCAGTGCAAACTGCGCTACTACAATCAGGAGCAGGTACTGAATGTGGCACGCGAGTACAAAAAACGCGGCATTCCGCTGGATGTCTTTGTCATCGACTATTATCACTGGCCAAGATGCGGTGATTATCGTTTTGATGAAGAATATTTCCCGGATCCGAAAGCAATGATCGACGAGCTGCATGAGATGGGCATCGAGACGATGGTTTCCATCTGGCCGCAGATCGACTGGAGAAGCGAGAATTACGAAGAAATGAAACAGCAGGGACTCCTTGTGAAGAGCAACGCAGGTGTTGATGTACAGATGCTGTTCCATGGAAATAATGTCTTCCTGGATGCAACAAATCCGAGAACAAGAAAGTATGTATGGGAGAAAGTAAAGAAAAATTATGCAGATCTCGGCATCCACACCTTCTGGCTGGATGAGGCAGAGCCGGAGTTTTCAACCTATGAGTACGAGTGCTACCGCTACGCCGCAGGCCCGGTGGAAGAGATCGGAAATATTTATCCAAGAGAGTATTCCCGTATGTTCTACGAGGGCCAGAAAGAGAGCGGCCAGGAGGATATTGTCAACCTCGTCCGCTGCGCATGGCTCGGAAGCCAGAAATACGGAGCCCTTGTGTGGTCCGGCGATATTTTCTCAACCTACGAGGATTTCCGCAAACAGATCTGTGCAGGTCTTCATATGGGACTTTGCGGTATTCCGTGGTGGACGACTGATATCGGTGGATTCCACGGCGGTGTGACCGAAGATCCGGACTTTCAGGAGCTGCTTGTGCGCTGGTTCCAGTTTGGCACCTTCTGCCCGGTTATGCGTATTCACGGAAACCGGGGACCAAGAGAAGAGATCATCAACAAGGCTGGCGAAGTGCGTGAGGGAACCGGAGCTGACAACGAGGTATGGAGCTTCGGAGAGAAAAATTATGAAATCCTGACAAAATTCATCGGTGTCCGCGAAAAAATGCGCGATTACACGAGAAGCCTGATGGCAGAAGCACACGAAAAAGGAACACCGGTCATGAGAACGATGTTCTATGAGTTCCCGGAGGATGCAGCGTGCTGGGATATCTCCGATGCTTACATGTTCGGCTCCGACATCCTTGTAGCACCGATTGTCCGGCCAAAAGCAACGAGCCGTACCGTTTATCTGCCGGCCGGTGCGTCCTGGACGCTGGCAAATACCGGTGATGTTTATGAGGGCGGAAAAGCCTATGAAATTGAGGCGCCGATCGAAACACTGCCTGTTTTCCTTCGCAACGGAAAACAGGGATATCTGGTGGGAGAGATCTGATTTAACCGAATCAAGTAAGTCACCTGCTTCGAGTACGAAAAGTAATAAGCAGTGGTTGGGGACTTGCCTGTATCAGGAGGAATGCAAGCTTCTTCTGATAAACTGCGGAGCAGTTATTTGGTTATGGGCAGGCAGTAAATGCGGATTGCAGATAGCTGCATGAAAAAAGAAAAGGAAAAAGGGAAAAGCATTCCGGAAGATCGACAAGATCCAAAGGAATGCTTTTCCGATGTTATAAATCAATCACGGATCCGAAAAACGGATTTTAGCTTTGTTCCGCATACGGGCAGGCGGACAGAAAAACTTACGGAAGCGGATGGCCTGCCGCCAGATACAGCTCATACCATTCTTCCCGCGTCAGCGTAATAGCACATGCCGCGATAATCTCTTTCAGGCGGTTTTCGCTTGCCGTACCTGTGACAAGCTGCATATTTGCCGGGTGGCGCAGAATCCACGCTGCCGCAATCGTGGTATCACTGACGCTGTATTTTTCGGCCAGTGCACGGATTTTCCGGTTCAGTTCCGGGTACTCGTCGCTTCCAAGAAAACATCCTTTCCATGATGGCATCTGGAACGGAGACCATGCCTGCAGGGTAATATCGTGCAGACGGCAGTAATCGAGCAGACTGCCATCGTGGTCAACCGAACCCGGTGTTTCCATGTTCACTTCCATGCCATTTGCAACAAGGTTGGAAACCGGAATGCTGAACTGTACCTGATTGGCAACGAGTGCTGGCGGACATATTTCTGCAGCAGTGCAATCTGCATCGGCTTGTGGTTGGAAACACCGAAATGGCGGACCTTTCCGCTCTCAAACAGAACATCAAAGGCGGCAGCTACATCTTCTGGTTCTACGAGCGCATCCGGCCGGTGGAGCAGCAAAAGATCGAGGTAATCCGTCTGCAGACGTTTTAAAATACCATCGACAGATTCCAGGATGTGGTCTTTCGACAGATCATAGCAGCCCTGGCGGATGCCGCATTTGGACTGGAGAAAAATATCCTCCCGTTTCAGGGACGGATCGCCGGAAAATGCCTCACCGAACACAGTCTCGCTCATGCCGCCGCCGTAGATATCCGCGTGATCAAAGAAATATGCGCCCTGCTCCAGCGCGGAGTGGATAAAATGATTCATCTCGTCCTTCGATTTTTCGGAAAGCCGCATGCATCCGACTGCAATGGAAGGAACTTTTCGCAGGTGATTGCCTAAAATTGTTTCTTTCATAGTAGAATTTTCTCCTTTGCAATGCTTCTGTATTCGCAGAGGTTTTCGTAAAGCAGGCGTGGAAGGACTCTGGAAGTACAGAAAGAATAGTAATTACGTTGCTTTTAATATATCATTTAAGTGCACTTGAAAGTCAATGGTTTTTGAGGAAAAGAGAATAAAAAAATCGCCGGAATCGATCAGAATTCGACCAGAACACAGAAAATCCGTATTTTGTTAACAAAATCGGAACAAAATCGACAACAAAGTTTACTTGCATTTTCAGAAAAATGATGTAAGATAGGGGTATTCGAAAAAAAGATCCGACAGGATCTGCGAAGTGGTATTGAATCAGATAATGGAGGTTTTGCGATGGATGCAAAAATAATAGCCGGAATCCTGGCCGCAGGAGGCGCAGCCTTAGCTGTGGGCGGCATATATAGCATGAATAAGAAAACAGGTTATTTTAAAAAGGGAAATTCCGTCCGATACGATGTTTCCCGTATTCCGTTTAAAAAAACAAGTCCGTTAAAAGGAAAAACAGTTGTATTTTTGGGATCCTCCGTGACGAAGGGCTTTGCTGCCCACAACAATTCGTTTGCGGAGTACATAGCGAAGAAAGACAGCTGTACCTGCATCAAAGAAGCGGTCAACGGAACCACGCTGATTGATAATGGTGAGGATTCCTACATCGAGCGTATGCGCGACAGGCTTGATCCAAAGCAACAGGTGGATCTTTTTATCTGCCAGCTGTCCACGAACGATGCAACACGCAACAGCCCGCTCGGTGAAATTTCGGAATCCTGCGATCTGGAGAGCTTCGATGTCGAAACTGTCTGCGGCGCGATTGAGTATATCATTGCATATGCAAAAGAAACGTGGCATTGCCCGGTGATGTTCTATACGAATCCACAGTATGATTCCGAGCCGTACGCGAAGATGGTAGAGGCGCTTCTGAAAATTCAGGAAAAATGGCAGATCGGTGTGATCGATTTCTGGAATGACGAACGAATCAACCGTGTTTCCCCGGAAAAACGAAAACTGTATCTTCAGGATCCGATTCATCCGATGAAGGCCGGCTATGCCGAGTGGCTGGTGCCTGTGATGGAACAGCGGATTGGTGAGTATCTGGAACAGCAGGTATAGGCAAAGAGAAAAATAAAAAATACTTTCGTGGTTTCTTTTGAAAAGATTCCGCGAAAGTATTTTTTTGATTTACAGGAAACTTCGTTGAATTTTCCTGTAAATTAAAAAGCCCTCCGGGCAGGATCGCACTGCGGCGGACGGGAATTATGTCGCTGAAGCGACCCGCCGCAGGCGGAGAATCCTGCAAAGCAGGATTCTTTCTTGTTTACGAGAGCAGTGAGTCGGGATTCGCGCCTGCATTTTCCGTGGTTTTCCGTTTCTTCCGGATTCGGAACTGCTTGAAAATGCCCCGAATGGCAGCGTAGAGCTCCGGCTTTAGTTCTTCAAGCGGAACCGGCTGCTGGTACAGGATAGCATTGTAGCTTGTACCGCTTACAAGCTCCAGAATCATATAGAACATCAGCTCCGGTGAGCGATACGTATATGCTGCATGAGAGAGCAGAGATTCATAGATGGTGTAGATGGCCGGCGTGTCGGCAAACGGAGCAAAGGTAAGAGAGTTTTTGAAGAATCCCCAGCTCAGATGCTTGGAAATCAGCGTCACGAGGCTGTGGTTGGCGGCAAACTGGTCGAGGATATTGTCGGTGATAAAAAGCACCTGCTCTTCAAAATCATGGATATCCGGGTGGCGCAGCAGATCTGAGTAGGCGGCCTGAAATACCTGACTCGCCTTATGTGCAATCAGATGATTCCGAATATCGTACTTATCTTTGAAATAAAGATAGAAGGTACCTTTGCAACGCCGGCGTTATTCACGATATCCGAAATGGATGTTTTACTGAAGCCGTTGTTGATAAAAAGTGAGAAAGCAGAGTCCAGAAGGGACTCACGTTTCATTTGTTTGTTGTTGTCAATTTTTCCCACAGAGAGTCTCCTTTCCTGAAAAATATCACATCATGTGTCATTTACTTAACTACAATTATAGTTAGAATACATGGAAACTGTCAAAGGGAAAATGACTAATTTTCTCATTTTTGTGACTATGCACGAAGAAAAAAATGACCGATCGTCAATTTTGTGCAGTATTTAATGTTGACTAAGAGTCATTTTTGCGTTATAACATTAGATGATTGAAAGGCATAGGAAAAACATCCTCGATCTGAGGGAAACAGTATCCCGCAGTATCTTACTCCGAGTGGGTTTTACTTCTCTTATGATCCTGGATTTCATCATAAAAAACCATTATAAAAACCACAGAAAGGAAGTTTATCACAATGAATAGAAACAGAAAACTGAGAAAACAGATGATGTCTGGTCTTGCTGTTGGTATGGCTGCTGTTATGGGAGCTGCTCCGGTTTATGCAGCGACAGGAGAGGACGCAGCGGTTTCCAAAGAAGAAACCGTATATGTAAATGCAAATGCAGACGGATCGGAAGATCAGATCACCGTATCCAACTGGCTGAAGAACGCAGGAACGGAAAAGAACCTGAAAGATGAGAGTGAACTGAAGGACATCAAAAACGTAAAGGGCGACGAGGAGTTCACCCAGAGCGGAAACGAGCTGACCTGGCAGACAGACGGCGAGGATATCTATTATCAGGGAACAACCACAAAAGAACCTCCGGTTTCCGTGAAGTTCACCTATTATCTGGACGGCAAGGAAATCAAACCGGATGACCTGGCCGGAAAGAGCGGAAAACTGAAAATCAAAGTTGACTATACAAACAACACAAAGACAACGGTTGACATCAATGGCAAGAAAGAGACGATGTACACCCCATTCGTCCTGATGACCGGAATGATTCTTCCGCAGGATACTTTCTCCAATGTCAAGATCGACAATGGTAAAGTCATTTCCGATGGAAGCAGAAACATCGTAATCGGATTTGGTATGCCGGGCCTGCAGGAAAGCCTGGGATTAAATTCCGATTCCCTTGAAGATCTGGTATCCGGTGACAGCGATTTCGAACTGCCGGAAAGCCTGGAGATCACTGCAGATGTGGAGAACTTCTCTCTGGATTCTACCTTCACCGTTGCACTTGACGATGTTCTCGACACCATCAATACCGACAACATCACCGGATACGATGACCTGAAGGATGCACTGAGTGATCTTGAGGATGCTGCAATGGAACTGGTTGACGGTTCCAAGGCACTCTCCGATGGTGTGGATACTTTAAAAGACAGCTACAAAGAGCTGGATGACGGTATCGGAACGTTAAAAGACGGCGCTGACGAGCTGAACAGCGGAGCCGGCACACTGGTAAGCGGAGCCGGCACACTGGCAAGCGGAGCATCGACTCTGGCAAACGGAACTTCTACTCTGAACAGCGGAGCTTCTACCTTAAACAGCGGAGCAGCTACCCTGTCCAACGGAGCATCCACCTTAAGCAGCGGAGCTTCTTCCCTGGCAAGCGGCGTAAACTCCTACACCGAGGGCGCTGATACCTTGAATAAAGCAATCCAGACGTATCTTGGAAAGAACGGTGTGCTGACTGGAAGCGTAACTGAGTATGTAAACGGTGTGAATAAAGTCGTTGCAGGCGTAAAACAGTACACCGACGGAACAACACAGCTGTCCGACGGCGTTGCTTCTTATGTAGCAGGCGAGAAACAGCTTGCAGCAGGCGCTGAGCAGCTTCAGCCTCTGGCAGACGGCCTGACCGAGGTAAACAGTGCAATCGCAACACTGAACGCAGCACTCGACGGAAAAGATGAGAATGATATTTTAGCAGGAGCAAAACAACTCTCCGAAGGACTGACCAGTTTGAACGAGCAGCTGCAGAGCACCGATGTACAGAGCCTTCTGACGATGATAGACGGTATGACCAGCACCGGTTCTACCCTGATCTCCGAGACCGAGGCACTCTCCGAGGTTCTGAACACCACAATCGCAGGATCTGTCAACAGCATGATGACAAACGGCAACGAGCTGATGAGCCAGATGGATACGTTGTCCAAAGGACTTGAGAGCTACTTAAGCGGTCTGGAGGCACAGATCACGAATCAGGCAACGCAGATGGGAACCCAGATGGCAGCACAGGTTCAGGCATGGGCAGACGGAGCAGCAGCACAGCTGAACCAAGAAGCAACAGCAGCAGCACAGAGCGCAGCTGATGCAGCAGCAAGCCAGGCTTCCGCCGATGCAGCAAAACAGGCAAATGATCAGCTCTCTGTTGCAGCAGCTACACTGGATGCACAGATTTCCGCAGCTAAGAGCGCTGGAAATACAGAACTTGCCGATTCCTTAAGTAAAGCAAGAAATCAGATCGGAAGTGTCAGCGTTTCCGCTTCCGCCGGAACCGTTTCGGTTACTCCGGTTACAGCTCCGCAGATTACCCTTCCGGAACTGAACTTCGAAATCGAGCGCCCGGATCTCTCCGGTCTTGCAGCAATGCAGCAGAAGATGAGCGACATCAAGAGCCGATACAGTGATCTGCAGAAGACGGTTGCAGCTCTGATGCCGCAGCTTGAGACCATGAAGAAACAGATGCAGACCATCACCGATAATAAAGCAGTTGTTGAGCAGAATCTTGGTGCAATGCAGAAACTGACCGCAGGTGTGGCACAGCTTGATGCAGGCGGAAGCACTCTGTACAAGGGCATCGATACTCTGTCCGCAGGTGTGAGCCAGCTGTACAGCAGCACAAATGAGAGTTTTGCAAAAGCAACAGCAGGCATCAATGCATTGAACGCAGGATTTACTCAGCTGAGTGCTTACAATGATACGCTGCTTTCCGGCGCAAGCCAGCTGAAAGCAAATGCACCGGCTCTGGTTGAGGGTGTTACGACTCTGCAGGGCGGCACGACACAGCTGACCGCAGGTCTTGGACAGCTGGGAAGCCAGTTAAGCGATGGATCTGCAAAACTTTCTGCAAACAGCGGAAGCTTAAGAAGCGGTGCTTCTCAGGTAGCAGGCGGAGCATCCCAGCTGGCAAGCGGAGCCTCCACACTGGCAAATGGAACTTCTTCCCTGGCAGGCGGAGCTTCTGAACTGAACAGCGGAGCTTCTACGCTGGCAAGCGGAGCATCTACGCTGGCGAGCGGAGCTTCTACACTGGCAAATGGAACTTCTTCTCTGGCAAGCGGAGCTTCTGATCTGAAATCGGGAAGCAGCAAGGTTGTTGATGGTATTGACGAGCTGTCCGATGGGGCGAAAGAACTGGCTGACGGTACGAAGAAGTTTGAAGAAGAGGGTACCAGCAAGCTGAAGAGTACCTTTGAGGATGATCTGGGAGATGTACTGGATCGGATTCAGGCGCTGAATTCGGATAAATGTGCTTATACTTCTTACAGTGGTAAGGCAAATGGAATGGATGGAAGCGTGAAATTTATTATCGAGACTGCAGCAATTGAAGCTGCGGAAGAGTAATGTGATTCCACGGTAGATTGTGAGGCCGCCTGCGGTCGGGATATTTCCCCGACCGCAGGCGGCATTTACGTTAGGTGGGGTGCAAAAAGACAAAAAATAAGAACAGCCCGCGGATATGCGGGCTGCTCTTTCATAATGAGGGGGGAGATAGTTTTGAGTGGTTCATCAACTATCTGAGATATAGTATAGTGAAGAAATGTGAGCAAAGTATGTCTATTTTCTAAAAGAAACAGTAAATTTCTAAAGAATAAGTGAATCCATCCATTGAGTAAATCACTTCCGTCCGCCAAAACGTAGATGGGTCCCCAGGCGCAGCGGAGCGTCCGCCCCCCGCGGTGCCTGGGGGTCGTATCCTCCCGTCCTATTCAAAAGAAAGTTTCCGGTTCCCATAACTCTTCCGGTACTGTCCCGGCGTCATCCCGGTGAGCTTTCGGAAAGCCGTGGAAAAATTATGCGCATCCTGAAATCCAACGTTATAGGCAATCTGAGAGACAGTGTGATTCGTGTCCGTCAGCTCAGCCATTGCGCTGTCCGTTTTGGATTTCAGGATGAACTGCTTCAGTGTCATTCCGGTGCCCTCGTGGAAGAGGGAGGAGAGGTATTTGTCGTTGTAGCCGAAATAACGGGCGAGTTCGGTGACTTTGAGGGACTCGCTGCTGTGGTACTGGATGTAGCTGATGATGTCCTGCAGGATCTGCGTCCGCTGCGTTTCGGAAGTGTAGGTGCGGTAGAAGGGACTCTGACAGTTGATTTCGCCGAGAACAGCGGCAGTCAGGCTGTTGTTGAGGAACGTGTTGTGGAAACGCAGGGAAGTGTCCTGGAGCTGCTTCATGAGGATGATGACGCGGTTCGGGGAGGAAAGCGTTCCCTGGCGCGGGATGCATAACGTTTCGGGGTAGTTGGATGGAAGCTGGGCGGGAGCGAGGTCCTCAAGGCGGTAGGAGGATGGCGGTGCAGCATGAAACTCATCCAGAACCGATCCGGCGGTCGGGTCAGAAGGAGCGACGATCGGTGCGGAGGGGATACCCGGGATAAAATGGAGCCAGTAGAAAGAGCAGCTTCCCTTTTTCGAGCCATGCTGATGGACGGTCGGCGGCAAAAGAAGATATTCGCCGGGGTGAACCTCGTAAGAGCGGCGTTCGTCCGCGATAAAAAGCGTTCCTTCCGTCACAACCATCAGTTCAAAATTGACGAGATTCCGTGTCAGGTGCATCCACTCCGGGGACGGGGACTGGAATTTGCCGCAGAGGTCGTAGGTAAAACAGGCGGCATCTGGAAATAAAACAGAGATCATATGACTTTTTCAAACCTTTTCAAACATTCTTGTATTTTAAACGGCGGTCCGTTTTGCTAAAATAAAACTATAGAAAAACAGGAAAACAGCCGTCAAAAGAAGTGTAACGCTTCCCATCCCTGAAAGCAAGGAAAATATCTTTTTTAAACCAGGAGGCGGCGGAAGACAACGAAAAAGGAGACCGAAAAAATGGATCAGAAAAACTTCAGCAAACCATTATCCCTGGCAAAAGTCCAGGTTACTGATGCATTCTGGAAAAAAGAGATGGAGCTTGTCCGCACCGAAGTAATTCCGTATCAGTGGAATGCCTTAAATGACAATGTTCCGGGAGCAGCACCGAGCTTCTGTATGCGGAACTACCGCCGCGCCGGTGAAGTTGAAAAAGAGCGGAAAGCAAAAGGAGACAAATTTGTTCAGATCAAATATCCGCTGGATACTTTTGAGACACTGCCGAAGGATGGCAAAATGGACGGAAGATTTTATGGCTTCCTGTTCCAGGATACCGATTTTACCAAATGGGTGGAGGCAGTTGCGTACTCCCTGACACAGCATCCCGATCCGGAGCTGGAAAAAACGGCAGATGAAGCAATTGAAGCTGTCTGCGCAGCACAGAGAGAAGACGGATACCTCGATACCTACTATCTGATCAACGATCAGGATATGATTTTTACAAACCTTAAGGACAACCATGAGCTGTACTGCTTCGGTCATCTGACGGAAGGCGCCGTAGCCTATTATCAGGCGACCGGAAAAGACCGTCTCTTAAAAGCAGCAGAGCGTTTCGCGGACTTTATTGCCAGCAAACTCGGTCACGGCGAGGGTAAAAAAGCAGGTTATCCTGGTCACGAAATTGCAGAGATGGCTCTGATGCGTCTCTATGATCTGACCGGCGAGCAGAAGTATCTCGATCTTGCAAAATACTTCATCGACGAGCGCGGAACAAAACCATACTATTACGATATCGAGCGCGGTCTGACCTGCCCGGAGGGCGAGGAACGATATAGCTACAATCAGGCAAACCGCCCGGTGCGTCAGCAGGATGAGGTGCAGGGGCACTCCGTACGCGCCGTATATCTCTATTCCGGCATGGCGGATGTGGCAAGGGCAACGCAGGATGAGAGCCTGCTGAAAGCCTGTGAAACTCTCTGGAACAACATGGTGCATCAGAAAATGTACGTCACCGGCGGAATCGGTGCCACTCATATAGGAGAGGCATTCTCTTTCAACTATGACCTGCCAAACGATACCGCTTACGCAGAGACCTGTGCATCCATCGGTCTTGTGTTCTTTGCTCGCCGCATGCTGGAGATTCAGGCAAAAGCAGAGTACGCGGATGTGATGGAATTAGCCCTCTACAATGGCGTTCTCTCCGGAATGGCGCTCGACGGAAAGAGCTTCTTCTATGTCAATCCGCTGGAGGTACTGCCGGAGGCATGTCACAAGGATGAGCGGAAATTCCATGTAAAACCGATCCGTCAGAAATGGTTCGGCTGTGCCTGCTGCCCTCCGAACCTGGCAAGAACGGTAAGCTCAGTTGCATCTTACGCATACACGGAAAACGACACAACCCTGTTTGTCCACTTGTACATGGGCGGAACAGTGGAAGGAGAAAAAGTAAAAGCATCCATCACTTCCGAATTCCCGTGGGACGGCCATGTTTCCGTGACCTGCGAGAGCGATACCAAAGAGCCGTACACCTTTGCATTCCGCATCCCGGGATGGTGTGCTTCTTATGAAAAAGAGATTCCAAAAGGCGCAGAAGTGGAAGAAAAAGACGGGTATCTTTATGTGACAAAAGTATGGGCGAAGGGTGAGACGATCCGCCTGAACTTCCCGATGGAAATCCAGTTTCTGGCATCCAATCCGCTTGTACGCGAGGACGCCGGCCGTGTTGCCGTAAAACGAGGACCGGTTGTTTACTGTATGGAAGAAGCAGACAACGGAAAGAATCTGCATTTGACAAAACTCTGTGTGAATGGTGAAAAAACCGCAGAAGCAGCCGATGAGCTGGGCGAGTACTTTGTGAGCGTAACGGCCGAGGGACGTCGCATGAAGCTGGGCGATGCAGAAAAACAGCCGTTGTATCATCTGTATCAGAAAGAGGAAGAGGAAAAGACGAAACTGAAGCTGATTCCATATTATATGTGGAACAACCGAGGTGAGGGCGAAATGCAGGTATGGATCCGCGCATGTGAATGATTTTATTAAAGAAGAAATAAAGAACTCCGGAAAAGGGATGGCTCCTGATACAGCCTCCCCTTTTTTCCGGAGTTCTTGTTATGCCAAAATATGAGAATCCTGCAAAAAAGAAAGTGAATTTTTTGCAGGATTCTTTGTGCTATTGGTACAGATTATTTTCTGCTTCTCATAGAAAGACTGCCGAAAGCAGAAGAAACGGCGGGCAGAATCACGAGGACGACCGCAAGGACAATCATTCGATCCACAAAGTCTGTCATGGCCTGTACAACGCAGACAGAGAGAGTCAGATTCATACCGAGGCTGTGAAGCAGCTGCACCAGCACAGTGGAGCCGGAGGAAGTAATTCCACCGAAAACAACCGCGGTGATTGTGGAACTTACCACAGTACCCGGAAGTGAGATCACAAGCGCTGCCGGAAACAGCTTCCAGCCCATGGTGCGAAGAGAAAGTCCCTCACTGCGGGAGCCGGCCGTATGGGATGGGCGGAGCTTCCGGAATACAAGACCTGCAACCAGACCAAGGATGAGCTGTACCGGAATATAGTAAAACGCATAGACATCACTTGTCATACCGGAAATCAGTCCGGAAATGAGTCCCGGGACGAGGCCTGCAACCGGTCCGAACAGGGCGGCAGCCAGAACCGTTCCGATGGAGTCGAGGTAAACCGGAAGGCGCAGCAGCAGTGCAACGGTACCGCCGAGGATATTGATAACACCACAGAGTGCCAGAGTCGTGAGCTTTAACGTACGGTTTGCGTTCATCTTGCGTCCCCTCCCTTCTGAAACATTGTCTCATGCGGGAAGACGGGCGGTGCGGTAAGAATCTGGTCGAGAACCGGTGCAGATTCCACTTCAGATACGCCAAGAACACGCGCAAAGAACATCAGGAAAAAGCGGCTCACATCGACCTGCGTTAGAATGTGACTGTTCGGTGCTTTCTGATAAAAATTCATGGCATCCACAACGGTCTGACCAAGGCAGAGACCATTTGTTTCCACCTGCGTATAGGCATCAAAACCGCTGCAGAGCGACGGATCCACAAGATAAGCGGCTGCGAGCGGATCGTTGATTACGCATCCGATGACCTTTTCCTGTTTCCAGTGAAAATCGAAGTAAAAACGTGTCAGCTCCTCGATGCGGGTTCCGACTTCCGGATTTACACACTTCATATATTCCACGAGATTCGGAGTCAGAACAATTTTTCTTGTGACATCCAGCCCGATCATATGGAGCTTTTTGCCGGCAAGCTGCGGCAGCTCGGAGAAAGCACGGAACACTTCGGCTGCGGCGTCCGGGTCGCACCAGTAATTATACTCGGCAACCGGAGAGCAGTTTCCGTGACTCTTGTAGCTTCCGCCCATGGAGACCAGTGCTTCGAGATTCTCAAGGCATTCCGGTGCACACGAAATAACCTTTGCAAGATTCGTCATCGGTCCGAGGGCAAGAATTGTAACATCAGGGGTTGTTTTTAAGGTTTCGATGAGGAAAGAAACAGCGTCTGTTTTTGGCGTAAGCTCTTTGACATCCGGCCAGCCGGATTCGCCGAGGCCGTCCATGCCGTGCGTGTCCATGGCATCCACATAGTCGCGGACCAGGGGAGTTTCCTCTCCGACATAAACAGGGACATCTGTTTTTCCAATCATGGAAAGAATTTTGAGGGCATTTTTTGCGCCCATAGAAGCGGGTACATTTCCGCTGACTGTGGTGATGCCGATCAGATCCAGCTCTTTGGAAGCTGCGGCAAGCATCAGGGCGAGAGAATCGTCGATGCCGGGATCACAGTCGATGATCAGTTTTTTTGCATTCATTTTCCAATCTCCTTGAAATAAAATGATTTTGAGATACTTGGTTTTTTATACTGGGAAGTTCACGAACCAGTCCGGACACCCGTAAAAAGGCGGGAAAATCCGATTATATAAATGCACGGGAATGAGTATAGCACAGATTCAAAAAAGAATCCAGCAAAAAGAATCGAGTAAAAAGAATTCAGTAAAAACAAGCCTTGCCTGTTGGAGAAAAATCGAGTATGGTATATAAGCGTAGAACAAATGAGAATATATGAGAATATATGAGAATATATGAGAATATATGGGAGATAAAAGCATGGCAGATGGATTTTTAGCACCAACGGGAAGATTCTATCCAAAAACAGAAAATTTTCATGCGCAGACCGCGCGGGCAATTCTAGGCCCGGAAGGTCAGACGGACGAGCCGATTCAGGAGCTTTTGCGCCGGGGATATATTTTATTTGTGGGCTTCCACAAACCAGGTGAACCGGAAAATCTCCATGCCGATATGGATTATGTGCTCGGCGGACCGGGACACCCGGCGACAGAAGGGCAGAAGGCATGGATTGCGGAACATGTAGAGGAGTTGTCGGGAAAACAGCAGTTTGACATCAACAACGATGAGATAACCTTTCAAAGATTCTACATCAGCAACATCCGTATGTTTCCCTGGTGCAGGGGCTGCGCAGAGGAAAAAGCGCGCGAGCTCTGGGGAAATGCACAGAGTGAGGAAAAACCAAAACGGTGTGATGCGTGCACGGGCTTTCGAGACCGTCCGCTTTAGAGTATGTCTGAAAAATCATTTCCGCAAACAGCCGGTTTCGTTTTTATATCGCTGAAGCGACCCGCCGCAGCCGGTGAAGTCTGAAAGCCTGCAAAGCAGGATTCTTTCGTGTACACGTTCTGACGAAAAAAATGTCAGAAAATAATTGGATGAGAATATAATAGGAAGAAAAAACACTTTTATATAGTAATGCAGCAATGGGGAAAATCCGCAAAAAGCCGCGTGAACACGCGATTTTTACGAATTTTCCCCTTGACTTTTGATAGGACAGACGATATAATAAACGAGCGTGCGTAAAAGACTGTTTCTTTTGGCGCGCAAAAAGCTGCAAAGCATTTATGTTGAACAAAAGCAGCCGTATGAAACCCCGTGGGACACACGGAGAAATCTATCAGGAGGTGAAATGGAATGCCAACATTCAACCAGTTAGTAAGAAAAGGCCGTGAGACTTCCGTAAAGAAATCTACCGCGCCGGCACTGCAGAAAAGCTACAATTCTCTGAGAAAGAAATCCACAGATATGTCTTCTCCTCAGAAGAGAGGTGTGTGCACAGCTGTTAAAACTGCTACACCGAAAAAACCTAACTCAGCTCTTCGTAAAATCGCCAGAGTTCGTCTTTCCAACGGAATCGAAGTAACAAGTTACATCCCAGGAGAAGGTCACAACCTTCAGGAGCACAGCGTTGTTCTGATCCGTGGAGGAAGAGTTAAGGACCTGCCAGGTACCAGATACCACATCATCCGTGGTACACTTGATACTGCAGGTGTTGCTAACAGAAAACAGGCCCGTTCTAAATACGGTGCTAAGAGACCGAAAAAGAAATAATTAAGTAAAACGAGTTCGAGATATATCTAGTATCACAAAAAAAGCGAAATGTTGTGCGTTATTCCATAAATCCCCACGGCTGCGGATTTATAGAGAATTTACACGCGCGGACATACTGCAAATAAGTGTGAGTACCGATGATTTAATCGAATGATGGTTAAGGAGGGAAGTAACGTGCCACGTAAAGGACATACTCAGAAAAGAGATGTTTTAGCAGATCCGTTATACAATAACAAAGTGGTAACCAAGCTGATCAACAACATCATGCTGGATGGTAAGAGAGGCGTTGCCCAGAAAATCGTATACGGCGCATTTGCTAAAGTAGAAGAAAAAGCTGGAAAACCAGCAATCGAAGTATTTGAAGAAGCAATGAACAATATCATGCCGGTTCTTGAAGTAAAAGCAAGACGTATCGGTGGTGCTACTTATCAGGTACCGATCGAGGTAAGACCGGACAGACGTCAGGCTCTTGGCCTTCGTTGGCTGACCGCTTATTCTCGTAAGAGAGGCGAGCGTACCATGGAAGACAGACTGGCAAACGAGATTCTGGATGCATCTAACAACACAGGTGCTTCTGTGAAGAAGAAAGAAGAAGTTCATAAGATGGCAGAGGCTAACAAGGCATTTGCTCACTACAGATTCTAAGAGGAGGAAAATCCGTTGGCTGGAAGAGAATATCCATTAGAGAGAACCAGAAACATTGGTATTATGGCTCACATCGATGCAGGTAAAACAACCCTGACCGAGCGTATCCTGTACTATACCGGTGTTAACTACAAGATTGGTGATACTCACGAAGGAACTGCTACCATGGACTGGATGGAACAGGAGCAGGAGCGTGGTATCACAATTACTTCAGCTGCTACAACCTGCCACTGGACTCTGGAAGAGAACTGCAAGCCGAAACCGGGCGCTCTTGAGCACCGTATCAACATCATTGATACCCCAGGCCACGTTGACTTTACCGTAGAGGTAGAGCGTTCTCTTCGTGTACTGGACGGCGCTGTCGGCGTGTTCTGTGCAAAAGGTGGTGTAGAGCCTCAGTCTGAGAACGTATGGCGTCAGGCTGATACCTACAACGTACCGCGTATGGCATTCATCAACAAGATGGACATCCTTGGTGCTGACTTCTACAACGCTGTAGATCAGATCAAGACCAGACTTGGTAAAAATGCTATCTGCCTTCAGCTTCCAATTGGTAAGGAAGATGAATTCAAGGGAATTATCGATCTGTTCGAGATGAAAGCTTACATCTACAACGACGATAAGGGCGATGATATCTCCATCGTTGATATCCCGGAAGATATGAAAGAAGACGCTGAGCTGTATCACACCGAGCTGGTAGAGAAAATCTGCGAGCTGGATGATGAGCTGATGATGCGTTATCTGGATGATGATATCCCGTCTGTAGACGAGATGAAAGCAGTTCTGCGTAAAGCTACCTGTGAGTGTACAGCTGTACCGGTATGCTGCGGTTCTGCATACAGAAACAAAGGTGTTCAGAAACTCCTGGATGCGATCCTTGAGTACATGCCGGCTCCGACCGATATCCCGCCAATCGAGGGTACCGATCTGGACGGAAACCCGATCGTAAGACATTCTTCCGATGAGGAGCCGTTCTCCGCACTGGCATTCAAGATTATGACAGACCCATTCGTTGGTAAGCTGGCATACTTCCGTGTGTATTCAGGAACCATGAACTCCGGTTCTTACGTACTGAATGCAACAAAAGATAAAAAAGAGCGTGTTGGACGTATCCTTCAGATGCATGCAAACAAACGTATGGAGCTGGACAAAGTTTACTCCGGTGACATTGCAGCTGCAATCGGATTCAAGTTCACCACCACAGGTGATACCATCTGCGACGAGCAGCATCCGGTAATCCTTGAGTCTATGGAGTTCCCGGAGCCGGTTATCGAGCTGGCTATCGAGCCTAAGACAAAAGCAGGCCAGGGCAAACTGGGCGAGTCCCTTGCAAAACTGGCTGAGGAGGATCCGACCTTCCGTGCACACACCAATCAGGAAACTGGTCAGACCATTATCGCTGGTATGGGTGAGCTGCATCTGGAAATCATCGTTGACCGTCTGCTTCGTGAATTCAAAGTAGAGGCTAACGTAGGTGCTCCGCAGGTTGCATACAAAGAGACCATTACCAAACCGGCAGACATCGACAGCAAATATGCAAAACAGTCTGGTGGACGTGGACAGTATGGTCACTGTAAAGTTAAATTCGAGCCTATGGATGCAAACGGCGAAGAGATTTACAAATTCGAGTCTACCGTTGTCGGTGGAGCTATTCCGAAAGAGTATATCCCGGCTGTAGGCGAAGGTATCGAAGAGGCTATGAAAGCCGGTATCCTGGGAGGCTTCCCGGTAGTCGGTGTTCATGCAAATGTATACGACGGATCTTATCATGAGGTCGATTCTTCTGAGATGGCATTCCACATTGCTGGTTCTCTGGCATTCAAGGAAGCTATGCAGAAGGGTGCTCCGGTTCTTCTTGAGCCTATCATGAAAGTCGAAGTTTCCACTCCGGAAGATTACATGGGTGATGTTATCGGTGATATCAACTCCCGTCGTGGTCGTATCGAGGGTATGGATGACATCGGCGGCGGAAAGATGATCCGTGGATTCGTACCGCTGGCTGAAATGTTCGGTTACGCAACAGACCTTCGTTCTAAAACTCAGGGACGTGGTAACTACTCCATGTTCTTTGATAAATACGAGCAGGTTCCGAAAAACGTACAGGAAAAAGTTCTGTCTGCAAAAGCAAAATAATGTAAGAAAAATAATCGGGTGTGCAGCTGTCAAAGGCTGCACAGCCTAAAAGTATTATTTTTCTGAGATTTTCCTTGCAAATAAGACGGAAATGCAATATAATCAGACTTAGCAGGTTTACGATTCAGGTGGGTTCCTGCCACCAATTTAGTCTCAAAAAAGCCCACTGGGCGCAATTTTAAGGAGGACATTTTAAAATGGCTAAAGCTAAATTTGAAAGAACAAAACCGCATTGTAACATTGGTACCATCGGCCACGTTGACCATGGTAAAACAACTCTGACCGCAGCTATCACAAAAGTACTTTCTACCAGAGTAGAAGGAAACACTGCTGAGAACTTCGAAGATATCGATAAAGCTCCGGAAGAGAGAGAGCGTGGTATCACAATCTCTACTGCACACGTTGAGTATCAGACAGAGAAAAGACACTATGCACACGTTGACTGCCCAGGCCATGCTGACTATGTAAAGAACATGATCACTGGTGCTGCACAGATGGACGGAGCTATCCTTGTAGTAGCTGCTACAGATGGTGTTATGGCTCAGACAAAAGAGCACATCCTTCTGTCCCGTCAGGTAGGTGTACCTTACATCGTTGTATTCATGAACAAATGCGATATGGTAGACGACGAAGAGCTGCTTGAGCTGGTAGACATGGAGATCCGTGAGCTGCTGAACGAGTATGACTTCCCGGGAGATGACACTCCGATCATCCAGGGTTCTGCTCTGAAAGCTCTGGAAGATCCGGCTGGCCCATGGGGAGATAAAATCATGGAGCTTATGGATGCAGTAGATAGCTGGATCCCGGATCCGCAGCGTGACACTGATAAAGATTTCATCATGCCTGTAGAGGACGTATTCACCATCACTGGTCGTGGTACTGTTGCTACTGGCCGTGTTGAGGCTGGTGTTCTTCATCTGAATGAGGAAGTTGAAATCGCAGGTCTGAAAGAAGAGACCAAGAAAACTGTTGTAACTGGTATCGAGATGTTCCGTAAACTCCTCGATGAGGCTCAGGCTGGTGATAACATCGGTGCTCTGCTTCGTGGTGTTCAGAGAACAGAGATCGAAAGAGGACAGGTTCTGGCTAAACCAGGTACCGTTCACTGCCATACCAAATTTACCGCTCAGGTATACGTTCTGACAAAAGACGAGGGTGGCCGTCATACTCCATTCTTCAACAACTATCGTCCGCAGTTCTACTTCCGTACAACTGACGTAACAGGTGTTATCACTCTTCCGGAAGGAACTGAGATGTGCATGCCTGGCGATAACGTAGAGATGACCATCGAACTGATCCACCCGATCGCTATGGATCAGGGTCTTACCTTCGCTATCCGTGAGGGTGGCCGTACCGTTGGATCAGGCCGTGTTGCTACTCTGATCGACTAATTATCGGTAGACTATTCTAAATAAAATATAATTGTATCGAAAGATACTTGTGCTCAAACGTAAGAGACCCCGGCGCCGTAAGGCGACCGGGGTTTTTCTGTCTGTATATAGATGATCAAGAACCGCAAAAGTTGAGAGCTGCAAAACAACCGTATGTAATTCCAATCGAAGCAGGTGCCCATACGATTGCGATTACAAGAAAGCCTATGGGAAAAATCGGAGCCGGTGATGTTGCAAATGCAGCCTTTGGAGCTGCTCTTGGCGGCGGACTGGGAGCTGTTTTAGGCGGCCATTTAGGCAAAAAGGCAGTTGGAGAAGATGGATTAAAAAATGCAAAAGTAATAGAGGCCCATGAGGGGGAAACATTTTCTTGTGATGTAAAAGCAGATCTTCGCGGAATGCCGAAGGTTACGTGGATGTAAGATAAAAAAATAAGAAAAAAGAAGAATTCCTGTGCGGAAATACTGCATGGGAATTCTTCTTTTTGATCTTCTGAAAGAAGAACAGAAATTTGAGAAAAGACAGAGAATTTCTTACAGAAGCTGAATATTCATCACATCCATCACCTCTCGTGTCTCCATCGGCCATACCGAGCACTGTACCTCTCCGATGTGCGCTTTGCGCAGGAAAAACATACAGATACGGGACTGTCCGATACCGCCGCCGATTGTCTGCGGGAGAGTGCCGTTCAGAATAGATTTCTGGAAGGGAAGCTTCGCGCGGGACTGGCATCCGCACTCCTTTAACTGGGCGCGGAGAGCATCTGCGTTGACGCGGATACCCATGGAGGAGAGCTCAAGGGCGATGTCAAGCACTGGATAATAAACGATCAGATCGCCGTTTAAGGACCAGTCGTCGTAGTCCGGGGAACGTCCGTCCTGACGCTCTCCGGAAGCAAGCACGCCGCCGATCTGCATAATAAAGACAGCACCTTTTTCTTTGGTGATTGTATACTCTCTTTCCTTTGGAGTCAGATCCGGATAGCGATCCTCAAGTTCCTGGGAAGTGATAAAGAAAATTTCATCCGGCAGAATGGTTTCGATGTAGTCGTACTGGTCTGCCATATGTTTTTCCGTGTTTTTCAGTGCCTCATAGATATCTTTTACGGTACTCTTTAAGAAATCAAGATTGCGTTCTTCCGGGGACATGATTTTTTCCCAGTCCCACTGATCCACGTAAACGGAGTGAATGTTGTCGGTCACCTCGTCCTGGCGGATGGCGTTCATATCGGTGTAGATGCCTTCTCCCTCAGAGAAGCCGTATTTGTGAAGCGCGTACCGTTTCCATTTTGCCAGAGACTGAACAATTTCAGCGGTTTTCTTGGTACCCTGATCCTTTAACTCAAAAGAAACCGGGTGTTCTACGCCATTCAGATTGTCATTCAAGCCGGTTTCCGGCTGTACAAAAAGCGGAGCTGTTACACGGAGCAGATGCAGACGATGTGTCAGCTCGTGCTGGAAATAATCCTTTACTGTTTTAATCGCCACCTGTGTATCGTGGAGGTTTAATGCAGATTTGTAACCCTGCGGAATAATAATTTCTCCCATTACTTTAAAACCCTCTTGTTTTAGATTTGCTTTTCGAATCACGCCTTCTCAAAAAGCTTCAAATTTAGTTTACCATGTTTTCCATGGAAAGCAAGGAAAAGATACGAAAAAACCAAAGATAGTAAAGAATTTTTTCGACATATTTTCCTTGCTGAATTTCTCCCCGGAAATACGAAATTTTCCGAAAATCAGAGCGCTTATGAAAGAGGCGGAATTATTCGGAAACCCACTGGCGCAGAAACGCTGCGGACTGTTCGATGAACGATAACTGATCCGGTGCATCGAAATGCTCGATGGCGAGATAACCGTCGTAATCGCACGCTTCTAAATCTGTAAGAAGCTTTGCCATCGGCAGATATCCCGTTCCGGCCGGTGTCTGGCCAAGACCGCGGCAGAAACGTCCGTGAACGAGCGGACTTTCGGCACGATCCTTACAGTGAACATGGACAATATAATCCTTCAGAAGCCAGGCAGCATACGAAACATCCTCATCACTGAAAGCAAAATTTCCGATATCAAGCGTATACCGCAGCCCCGGCACGTGCTCCATAAACCAGAGCAGCGGATATGTGCGTGCAAACGGCTGTAAAAAACCGTCAAAGTCCTCTAAGGTAATCGAAACGCCACGTAAAGCCGCATATTCGGCGAGTGAGGAAAGCGCATGTACCATATTTTGAATCGATTTGTTTTTGGCCATAAAAGTACTCGTTGCCTCATAGGTGCTGCTGCAGGCTGCAAGCTCTGCCGCTTCGGCAGTTTCAAGCGCGCCTGCAACAAACAGGACACGCGAAACCTGCTGCGATGCCGCAGTATCGAGCATCTGCTGTGCTCTGCCAAGATCCGTATCATGGGAAAAATCAAAGGTTTCATGCATACAGCTGATCACCAGCCCCGCATCGGAAAGCATCGGGGCAATGACCTCTCTTTCTGATGCAAACAGACTGTAGTTCATCTCAACAGCCGAAATTCCCTGCTCCCTGCAGAACGCGAGCACTTCCGGAATCGTCTTACCGGACTGCTCACACGCCTGTAGAATGTGTTCGTAAAAAACGGAAAGCTTTCTCATATAACATTTCCTCCTGATTTATGCAATGTGTACACAGATTCCATCCGCGTATTGCAGAACATTTTTGATCGTGAAATCAGACCCCTGTTTTGAAAAAATCAAACGGGATACAGATATCGGTAAACTGCAGCTGCTATTTTTGGTGTGAAGAAAGATACACTTCCTCCGTAGATGGATTCACCCATGCATTATCCAGTGGTGCCGGTCTTCGTACTACAGGAACGCACCAGCGCACCCCATTTTTGATAATCTTCTGAATCACCGGCATATGGTAAATGGGGTATTCCTCGTGTCCTGGCTGAAAATAGAAAATTTTGCCCAGCCCACGTGTAAAGGTGCATCCGCTGCGGAACACCTCACCGCCTGCAAACCATCCCGTAAATACCACATCATCCGGTTTGGGAATATCAAAAAACTCCCCATACATCTCTTCCTCCGGAATATCCACCCATGCCGGAATTCCCTGCGCGATCGGATGGGTCGGACACGTACAGAACAGTCTCTCACGATCCCCATGCCGCCACCGAAGCGTCATACTTGTTCCGAGAAGCTTCCGCATAATCTTGGAATAATGCCCTGAATGCAGAACTACCAGCCCCATTCCGGCCAGCACATGACGCCGAACCCGCTCGGCCACATCGTCCGAGAACTCCTCCTGCAGCATATGATTCCAGAACACCAGCACATCGGTATTTGCCAGTACTTCTTCCGTCAGCCCATGCTCCTTCTCGTCAAACACAGCCGTCCGAACCGAAAGCTCCTCCTCTTGTCTCAGAAACCTTGCAATACAGGTGTGAATCCCGTCCGGATAAATCTCTTTCACTTTCTCCTGCGTTCGCTCATGCTGAAACTCATTCCAGACCGTAACTCGTATCATTCGTCCATCCTCCTTCTATAAGAAAAAAATGTATCATTTTCAAAAAGTTATCGATAGCAAATCTTGAAAATAATGAAAAAAGCAGTCGTTCACACTCTGCGGTACTGAATTTTTGCGTTATTTTCTGGCCTTACTATAAATTATACTCGTGCTATACCAATATTTCAATTCACAAATTCCTTGACATCCCCTCCGAAATCCCGTATACTAAACAATGCGCAGCCGGGGAGATAGCGGTGCCCTGTACCCGCAATCCGCTACAGCGGGGGTGATGCCAATCCGAGGGCTTTTTCATTGCGAAGCTGCCTTCTATAAGTGACGTTGACGTCTGGGTCTTACGCAACAGGACTCCATGAACCGTGTCAGGGCAGGAATGCAGCAGCACTAAGTGGAACCTCCTGTGTGCCGTGAGGGTGCCTGGGCCGAGTAGGCTGTAGGAGTAACGTTTGTGGTGAGAGTTCGAAGTGCGGCGCGCATAAAAAAGAAAATCCAAGGAAGCCTGAACCCCAGACTTCCTTTTTTCGTACAAAAAATAGAAACTCCCGCGCTTTCTTCCCCCGAACTATTGTGAGAACGAAAAAAATAGGGTATAATGTAAACATTCCATAATACTGCCAAGAAACAAGAAGCAGTCGTGAAAATCTAATAAAGAACAGGATGGGAAAAGTCATATGTTAAGAATTGGTCTGTTAACAAGCGGCGGAGACTGCCAGGCATTAAATGCGACCATGCGCGGAGTCGTAAAAGGCCTTGCAAACAATGTAAAAGATCTCGAAGTATATGGATTCATGAACGGCTATAAAGGCCTCATCTACAGCGATTACCGCATGCTCAGTGCAAAAGATTTTTCCGGTATATTAACACAGGGAGGAACTATTCTCGGAACCTCACGTCAGCCGTTTAAGCTGATGCGTACCCCGGATGCAAACGGTCTGGACAAAGTGGAAGCAATGAAGCATACCTACCACAAGCTCCTTCTGGACTGCCTTGTCATTCTTGGCGGAAACGGAACCCAGAAAACAGCAAACCTCTTGAGAGAGGAAGGACTGAATATTATCCATCTTCCGAAAACCATCGATAATGATATCTACGGAACGGATATGACCTTCGGTTTCTACAGTGCCGTCAATATTGCATCCGATGCGATCGACTGCATCCATACAACAGCCTCCTCTCACCAGAGAGTTTTTATCGTAGAGGTTATGGGTCATAAAGTAGGCTGGCTGACTCTGTACGCCGGAATCGCAAGCGGCGCAGACGTTATCCTGATTCCGGAAATTCCATACGATATTGAAAAAGTATGCGAGGCCATCAACAGACGAAAAGAGCGCGGAAGCGGATTCACCATTCTTGCCGTTGCCGAGGGTGCAATTGCAAAAGAAGACGCAGCACTTCCGAAGAAAGAGCTGAAAAAACGTCAGGAAGAAATCGCAAAGAAATACCCGTCCGTATCCTACAAGATCGCAGAAGAGATCGAGGCAAAGACAGGCATGGAAATCCGCGTCACCGTACCGGGCCACATGCAGCGAGGCGGCAGCCCGTGTCCGTATGACCGTGTCCTTTCCACAAGACTCGGATCTGAGGCAGCACAGCTTATTCTGGACAAACAGTACGGCTACATGGTCGGAATGGTCAACGGAAAAGTAAAGAAAATTCCGCTGGGCGAGTGCGCCGGAAAATTAAAGACCGTAGATCCGAATGCACAGGAAGTCCTGCAGGCAAAACGGATGGGAATCAGCTTCGGCGATTGATGCGTTCCCGAAAAAGGCAAGGAAAAAGAACGGAGGCCTTAAAGCAAGAAGAACAAGGTCTCCGTTCTTCTGTTGCACTGCTGTCCAAAAGAAACTGCCGGCGGCAGGCTTCCATGCCGATGCAATAAAAGGAGAAAAATTTTATGAGCTATACTGCTCTGTACCGAAAATTCCGTCCTTCCACCTTTGAGGATGTAAAAGGACAGGATCACATTGTAACAACATTAAAAAATCAGATCCGCGCGGACCGCATCGGTCATGCGTACCTGTTCTGCGGAACCCGCGGAACAGGAAAAACGACGATCGCCAAGATTCTCGCCCGCTCGGTCAACTGCGAACATCCCGTGGACGGAAGCCCGTGCAACGAATGTCCGACGTGTAAGGCGATTCTGGCGGGCGTTTCCACGAACGTCATCGAGATCGACGCGGCATCGAACAACGGTGTCGACAACATCCGTGAAATCCGTGAGGAGGTAGCCTACCGGCCGACACAGGGACGGTATAAAGTCTATATCATCGACGAGGTGCATATGCTTTCTACCGGAGCGTTCAATGCACTCTTAAAAACCCTGGAGGAGCCGCCGTCCTATGTCATCTTCATTCTGGCGACCACAGAGGCAAACAAAATCCCGGTGACGATCCTTTCCAGATGCCAGCGGTACGATTTCCGCCGCATCACGATCGACACCATCGCGGCGCGTCTTAGTGAACTGATGGAAAAAGAGGGCGTGGACGTCGAAGAAAAAGCCATCCGCTACGTCGCAAAGGCGGGCGACGGCTCCATGCGAGACGCGTTAAGCCTCCTGGACCAGTGCATCGCCTTCTACCTCGGGCAGAAGCTGACGTACGATAAAGTCCTTGAAGTTCTCGGAACTGTTGATACCGAAATCTTCAGCCAGATGCTCCGCACGATCCTCGCCGGGGATGTAACGGGAAGCATCCGCACGCTGGAAACCCTTTTAAACCGCGGAAAAGAGCTGGGACAGTTCGTTACCGACTTTACGTGGTATCTGCGGAATCTGCTGTTGGTAAAAAGCGCAGATGAAACCGAAGAACTGCTCGACGTCTCTACAGAAAACCTGAAGCTTTTAAAAGAAGAGAGCACGATGGTAGACGATGAGACGCTGATCCACTATATCCGCGTTTTATCCGAGCTCTCCGGCCAGCTCCGCTATGCGGCGCAGAAGCGCGTGCTCGTTGAGGTGGCGCTCGTCAAACTCTGCAAACCGCAGATGGAGCAGAACCTCGAATCCGTGCTGGAGCGTCTTAGGATTCTCGAAGAAAAAATGGAGCGCGGAATCCCGATGATGGTGACAAATGCACCGGGAGCAGGAAACGGCAGTGCAGGAGGCTCCGGAGCGGCCGGAGACGGCTATGCGGCGGCAGAAACACCGCAGAATGCACTGGCACCAGTGAAAGCCGCACCGGCGGATTTACAGCGCATCAGCGCGTCCTGGAAGGCAATTGTCGGCCAGACAAGCGGCATGTTCCGCCAGTTTCTGCAGAGCGCCGTTCCGAAATACAACAGCGAGACGGGCGACGCCAAACTGTTTGTTGAGTTTGCAGACCAGCTCGCATCCATTTACGTTGAGCGGCCGGAGGCAGCCGATGAGATCCGCACCATTATTGAACAGATGACTGGAAAAACCGTAGAGGTCCAGCTCATTTTAGCAGACCAGCATGCAAACGCCGCGCTCTCCACGATTTCCGTGGATGATGCACTGACGCAGGCGATTCATGGAATCCCGGTCGAGGAGGACGACGAGAGCGACTTTGACGACGGGGAAGAATAGATTAAAAACAAATTTTTCAGGAGGATATTACCATGGCAAAAAGAGGAGGATTTCCGGGAGGAATGCCGGGCAACATGAACAATCTGATGAAGCAGGCTCAGAAAATGCAGAAGCAGATGGAAGAGAACCAGAAAGCACTGGAGGAGAAAGAGTTCACTGCGACAGCAGGCGGCGGAGCCGTAGAAGTAACCATTTCCGGTAAAAAAGAAGTAACCAAAGTTAAAATCAGCGAAGATGCCGTAGATCCGGACGACGTAGAAATGCTCGAGGATCTGATCATGGCAGCAACCAACGAAGCACTGCGCAAAGTTGAGGACGAGGCAGCCAAAGCTATGGGCAAACTTGCCGGCGGACTCGGCAGCATGGGCGGAGGATTCCCGTTCTGATGGATTACTACAGCGGATACATCAATCAGTTGATCGAGCAGCTGTCCCATCTGCCTGGCATCGGTGTGAAAACCGCACAGCGGCTGGCCTTTCATATTATGAATATGCCGGCCGACCAGGCAAAACGGCTGGCCGATTCGATCACAGAAGCAAAATCCCACGTCCAGTACTGCAAGTGCTGCCAGACCCTGACCGACAAAGAGCTGTGCCCGATCTGCGCAAATGTCAAGCGCGACCACAGCGTGATCATGGTGGTGGAGACGACGCAGGATCTTGCGGCATATGAAAAAACCGGAAAATACGACGGCGTTTACCACGTCCTGCACGGGGCCATCTCCCCGATGCTGGGGATTGGGCCGGACGACATCCGGTTAAAAGAGCTGATGCAGCGCCTCCAGGGCGATGTCTCGGAGGTTATCGTTGCCACGAACTCCAGCCTGGAGGGCGAGACAACGGCCATGTACATCAGCAAGCTGATCAAGCCGACCGGCATCAAGGTGACGCGGATTGCAAGCGGCGTTCCGGTGGGCGGCGATCTGGAAAATATTGATGAAGTCACCCTTCTGCGTGCGTTAGAGGGCAGAACGGAGCTGTAATTATGGGCAGAAAAAAAGTGACATCCAGTGATGTCGCAGCAGCCTCAGGCGTATCCCAGGCGACGGTCTCCATGATCCTGAACCGGCGGGAAAACGTTTCGTTCTCGCGGGAAACAGTAGAAAAAGTGGAGGCGGCGGCAAAAGAGCTGGGCTACCAGATTCCGCGGCGGAAGATGAGAAGAGAGTCGAACGGCAACAAGCTGATCGTCGTCTTCTGTCCGACGCTGACGAATCCTTACTATGTGATGCTGCTGCACGGCATCGAAGAAGTTGCAAAAGAGAAGAATTACGGGGTATTTGTCTGCAATACGCAGAGGGACCTGAAAATCGAAGAGAATTATCTTCGGATGATGAAGAGTGTGCGCCCGCGCGGAATTATCTACACCTGCAATCCGAGCAGAAGCTGCAAGGAAAAAGTGGAGGAGCTGGCCGCGGAGATTCCGCTTGTCATCATCAACAACCGAGAAGAGCTGCTGGAAATTGATGCGGTCGAGCTGAACAATGCAAAACCCGGCAGGCTGATGGCACGCCACCTGCTGGAACTGGGACACCGGCATGTGGCGTTTGTTTCACCTCCGCTGACTTCCAAACAGGGCCAGCGCCTGAAACGCGTGGAGGGCTTTGTGCGCGAGTTTGAGGAGGCAGGATACGGCGACGGCGTGATCGTCAAATCGGCGGATGAGGACCTCGACGAGGTGATCCCGAGCATGGATTCTGAGTACAAGATGGGCTATTATCTGACGAAGGAACTGCTGCGGGAGGACAAGAACCTTACGGCAATCGTCGGCATGAATGATATGATCGCGTTCGGGATCATGGACGCCGTGCTCGAGAGCAAACTGCGCATTCCGGCGGATATTTCCGTAGTGGGATGTGACAACACCGTCTATTCCAGCTTCCGCTCGATTTCCCTGACGACGATCGACCACTATGTGCCATTGAAGGGCCGCGATGCGTGCGATATCATCCTGCGGAAAATCCAGTCTCTTCGGGAAAGCCAGGACGGCAATGAACCCTTAAGCACGTATCATGTCGAGTATGAACCGAAACTGATCGTGCGGCGCAGCACTTCGTATGCAAGAACCGAAAAATTAAAAAATAAATAGGACGGCTGAAATTATTATTAATAATTTTGAATAAAACAGCTCCGGCGCAAACCGGGAAAACACAAAGAAAAGGAAAAACCGGAAAAAATGAGAAAAAATCCGCCAGAGTAATTTATAAAATAGTATTTATAAATAATAAATTAATTAATAAAAATGAGGCCGACTTGACGGAAAAACCAAACATATCTATACTGGAGATAACAGAAAAACGGAGCCGTTCTGCGGAAAACAACAGGCCCCGAAACCTTACGAAAGTATGAATATGGGAGGAAAAACAACATGAGATTTTTCATCGACACAGCAAAAGTAGAGGACATTAAAAAAGCAAACGACATGGGCGTTATCTGCGGCGTTACCACCAACCCGTCCCTGATCGCAAAAGAAGGACGTGACTTCAAAGAGGTCATCAAAGAGATCACCGAGATCGTAGACGGACCGATCAGCGGCGAGGTAAAAGCTACCACAACAGATGCAGAAGGCATGATCAAAGAAGGCCGTGAGATCGCAGCCATCCATCCAACATGGTTGTTAAAATCCCGATGACCGTAGAAGGACTCAAAGCTGTTAAAGTTCTGAGCGCAGAGGGCATCAAGACAAACGTAACCCTGATCTTCTCCGCAAACCAGGCACTTCTGGCTGCAAGAGCAGGTGCAACTTATGTTTCCCCATTCCTTGGAAGACTCGATGACATCAGCACCCGCGGCGTTGATCTGATCCGTGAAATCGTTGAGATCTTCGACGTAGCCGGCATCGACACCGAGATCATCGCAGCAAGCGTCCGCAACCCGATCCACGTAACCGACTGCGCACTGGCTGGTGCAGACATTGCAACTGTTCCATACAACGTAATCGTACAGATGACCAAACATCCTCTGACCGACGCCGGAATCGCAAAATTCCAGGCTGACTACAAAGCTGTATTCGGCGAATAAGACCTAAACATGATTGCATAAAAGCTGGAAATATGGTATTGTGAACAAAGTGAACAATAGCGATATTTCCAGCTTTTGATTCCGATTCAACTAAACAAGGAGAAAAGACATGAACAAGTTAGAACTTCAGAAGACGGCCAATGAGATCCGCAAAGGGATCGTCAGCGGCGTTCATGCAGCAAAGGCCGGCCATCCGGGCGGATCTCTGTCTGCAGCCGATATTTTCACGTATCTGTATTTTGAAGAAATGAACGTGGATCCGAAAAATCCAAAAGATCCGGACCGCGATCGTTTTGTACTTTCGAAAGGCCACACAGCGCCGGGACTCTACGCAGCACTGGCTGAAAAAGGTTACTTCCCGAAAGAAGACCTGCTGACCCTTCGTCACCTTGGCTCTTACCTGCAGGGACATCCGGATATGAAACATATCCCGGGCGTTGATATGTCAAGCGGTTCCCTCGGACAGGGAATCTCCGCAGCAGTCGGAATGGCACTCGGTGCAAAACTGCAGAACAAAGCATTTCGTGTTTATACACTTCTTGGCGATGGTGAAATCCAGGAAGGTCAGGTCTGGGAGGCAGCTATGTTTGCCGGAGCAAAACATCTGGACAACCTCGTTGTGATCGTAGACAACAACGGACTTCAGATCGACGGAAACGTAGCAGATGTCAACAGTCCGTACCCGATCGACAAAAAATTCGAGGCATTCAACTTCCACGTAATCAACGTAGCGGACGGCAACGATTTCGATCAGCTGAAAGCTGCATTTGATGAGGCGCGCACCGTAACAGGCATGCCGACCGCCATCATCACAAAGACCGTAAAAGGAAAAGGCGTTTCCTTCATGGAGAACCAGGTAGGCTGGCACGGAAAAGCTCCGAACGATGAAGAATACGCAATTGCTATGGCAGAACTGGAAAAGGCAGGTGAAGCGTTATGTCAGAAGTAAAGAAAATCGCAACAAGAGAAAGTTACGGTAATGCACTGGTTGAACTTGGCGCAGAGCATGACAATCTGATCGTACTCGACGCTGACCTTGCAGCAGCAACCAAGACCGGTGTGTTCAAAAAAGCATATCCGGACCGTCACATCGACTGTGGTATCGCAGAATGTAATATGATGGGAATCGCTGCCGGTCTTTCCACCACAGGCATCGTTCCGTTCGCAAGCACCTTCGCGATGTTTGCCGCAGGCCGTGCGTTTGAGCAGGTGCGCAACTCTATCGGATACCCGCATCTGAACGTAAAAATCGGTGCTACCCATGCCGGAATTTCCGTAGGAGAAGACGGCGCAACACATCAGTGCAATGAGGATATCGCCCTGATGAGAACCATCCCGGGCATGGTCATCCTGAACCCGGCAGATGATGTAGAGGCAAAAGCCTGCGTGAAAGCAGCTTATGAATACAACGGACCGGTTTACCTTCGTTTCGGACGTCTGGCAGTGCCGGTGATCAACGACAGACCGGATTACAAATTTGAGCTCGGAAAAGGCGTTGTTCTCCGTGAAGGCAAGGATGTCACCATCGTTGCAACAGGCCTTTGCGTAAGCTCCGCTCTGGAAGCAGCAGAGAAACTTGCAGCAGACGGCATTGATGCCAAGATCATCAACATCCACACCATCAAACCGCTGGATGAGGAGCTGATCGTTGCAGCAGCAAAAGAGACCGGCAAAGTCGTAACCGTAGAAGAGCACTCGGTGATCGGAGGACTTGGAAGCGCAGTCTGCGATGCACTGGCAGAGAAATGCCCGGTTCCAGTGAAGAAAATCGGTGTACAGGACGTCTTCGGAGAGTCCGGCCCGGCAGTCGCTCTTCTTGCAAAATACAAACTCGACGGCGAGGGCGTTTACGAGCAGGTAAAAGAGTTCTGTAAATAAGATTTTTCGAAATAAATGACAAAAGAAAACAGGCAGAGGCCACACCGGAAAACGGTGTAGTCTCTGCCTGTTTTGTTGTCTGCAGTTTTTCTTAAAGCAGAAGTTCGCTTGTCCCAGCCGCCTCAAGTTCCCGGCAGGCGAGCAGGATTCCCTGCGAGATGGATTCCGCCATATGGAAAATCGTGGCAAGCCGGGTTGTTTGCAGAAGAAGCTGTTCAAAACTGCCCGATACATTCACAATGCCTGTGATAAAAATATCCCCGACCTCGGGCAGCGTCTTCCCTGCCCCCGCGCCTGGCCGGATCGCCCCGTTTCCGATCGTGATGTATCCCTGATGACGCCGCGAACCAAGCGAAGCATCGATCGCAACGAGCAGTGCCTCCGGGTGGCGGGAATGGATGTACGAAATCCGGTCCGGTAGATTCAGGGCGTGCACCGGGTCATCCAGCGTTCCGTAGACATGAAAAATGCGGCTGCAGTACGGCGAAAGCTGGTACCCGATCAGCGGTCCTAAGGAATCCCCAGTGATCCGGTCGCTTCCGATGCAGAGAAATACCAGTTCACGGAACATGCGTCCGTCCTTTTGAATGCAGTAAGAAAACAGCGACGCCAGCTCTTCGCTGGCGCTGCGGCTTCGCTCATTGATGTAGTAAACTTCGGCGTCTTTTTTTCGAAACATGACCGGTACCTGCCTTTCAGAAGAATCATCCACAGTTTAACCGTATATGGTATAAACTATTCCTGCAATGAAAAAAACATGACATGCCCTCCGGTGCAGAAAAACGGGAAAACAGTCGGAAAAAACCGTGACAGCCCTGCCCCAAAACGATCTTTTTCGCGGAACATCCGTGATAAAGTAGGCAAAAAGGGGTGAAAAGCATGATTGAGATTGTCTATAAAGAAAACAAAGAGCAGGCGAACGGCAACGAGGGATACTTTCATCTGCCGAAAAATATCCGCCAGGTCGGTGATACAAACGGCAGGGAGCGGATTTATCTGGAAGATTATGTCGGAACCTTTCTGAAAAAATATTTTCCGCACCAGAGGGACGTGCCGCCATGCTGTTCGGCGAATTTAAGTGGGCGGACGGAATTTCCTACTTTTTTATCCGCAGCGCGGCCGCGATTCATACGATGGAGCCGGCGCCGGATCACCTGGTCTTCGATGATGCAGTATGGACGGAGGTCCACGATGTGATGGAAAAATATTTCAAAAACCAGCAGATCCTCGGCTGGGCACTTTCTCTTCCGGGATACGGGGAGGATCTGAATGAACAGATCATCCGAGCGCATCTGAACCACTTCGGCGGAAATGACAAGACGCTGTTCCGCGTCAACGGACAGGAAAAAGAGGAAACCTTCTATACGTACGAGGGCGGCACCCTGCGGAGCACGGGAGGCTTTTACATTTATTATGAAAAGAATGAGCCGATGCAGTCGTATCTGATCGATCAGAATCAGAACCGGTCGATCGAAAACGGAGAGAGCGTGCCCGACCGCGCTGTCAGCGATTTTCGGAAGATGATTGAGGAGAAGAGCGGGGAGGAGCCGGAACACGATCACAGAAAGCCGATCCTCTATGCGATGACAGCATGCGCGGCTGCGGCGCTTCTTGTGACGGTGACGCAGAAATACGGAGATGCGCTGCCGTTTCCGGGGAAAACAAAGGAGCAGACGGTAGCAGTGGCGGGAAACGTACAGGGAGAGAAGACACAGACGGCGGAGAGTGCAGCGGAAGCATCAGCGGCGGAAGAGGGAAACACAGGGGAAAATACTTCGACACCGGAAAGCACAGGAACGGAACTGGAAACGGAAAATGAGAGCGGGAGCGCGGCGGTAAGTGAGGAGCAGAATTTATCCGGAACGGATCCGGCAGGCAGCGGAGAGCAAAGCACATCCGGCGGGGAGCAGACTGGTGCAGCGGAGAACAATACCGGTACGGCGCAGACAGATCCAGCACCGGGAGCAGAGCCATCGTCCGCCCCGGTAACTGCTTCCGGCAGTGAGACGGCAGAAACCGCCGCGCAGGTCTGGCAGGAGTACACCGTACAGAAGGGGGACAGCCTCTCGAAAATCAGTGAGAGATATTACGGAACGATGAGCAGAGTGAAAGATATCTGCGAACTGAACCAGATCGCGGTGGAAGATCTCATATATGCGGGGCAGAAAATATACCTCCCAAAATAGAGAAAAATATGGTACACTAGAGCGGAATCAAACTGCGGCCGAAAGGGCGGCAGAAAATAAGTCCGAAAAGAACATAAGGGGAATGAAAATGGACGGAAAAAACAGAGAAGAACAGGAGAACGGAGCAAAAGTCCGGGATCTTGAGGAGTATAAAGCAGAAAACAGAAAAAGAAAACGCAGACGCCGGATCACCGTTGGAATCCTTGCAGGAGCCATTCTCGCGGCCGGAATTGGTACAGGGGTATGGCTTCAGCTGCGTACTTTTCAGGGATACGACACAGTACAGGCAACAGAGACCGAGGACACCGATACGTATATGTTTCAGAAATCCGGAAATAAGATCGTGCGCTACGGTATCGACGGCATCGAACTGCGCGACCGGAAAAATCAGATCCTCTGGAGCGATCATTATACCATGGAAAATCCGCAGATGATATCCTGCGGCGATGCAATTGCCATTTACGATAAAAACGGAACCAAAATTGTTGTATACGATGCCGATGGAAAGGCCGGCGAAATTACCGCGTCGTATCCGATCGTGAAAGCATCCATTGCAGGCCAGGGCGTCGTTGCGGCGATTCTGGAAAACAACGGGGAGAGCTGGATCAAATACTATAATACCGATGGAACGGAGATCGCCTCCTCTCACCCGAACATGGACAGCCCGGGCTATCCGATGGATCTCTCACTTTCTGCGGACGGACTCTGGATGGCGGTTTCCTACGCTTACGAAGACGGCGGCAAGATGAAATCACAGGTCGCTTTCTACAATTTCGGAAGCAGGGGCGAGGATCTGGTGGACAATCTTGCAAGCTCATCGAGCTACACCGATATGCTGTGCCCACAGATCGAAACCGCGGGAACATCCTCATGGGTTGCCTTCTTTGACAACGGCTTCCGCGTTTATGAAGGAACAAACAAGCCGAAGGAAACGGTGAGCGTATCGGAAGATGGAGAAATTTTAAGCTGCGCGTATGCGGACGACCGCGTGGTTCTGATTCTGCGCGGGGAGAGTGACGATCATCCTTACCGGATGAAAATCTACAATCTGAAAGGAAAGCAGCTTGCGGATGAAAATCTGGATTTCTATTACCAGAACCTTCAGATAGAAGAAAAACAGATTCTGCTGACGAACCGGCAGGAGCTGTGTGTATATACCTTAAATGGAAGAAAGAAGTACAGCGGCGTGGTCAGCGAAACACAGATTCACGAGATCCTCGGCATGGGGCAGAACCGGTATCTGCTCGCGGAGGAGGACGGCGTTTCGATGATCCGGCTGAAATAGGAGAAGAAAAACATGAATTGGCTGAGATACGTATTACTTGCGGTGTGTATTCTTTCCGCGCTGGCTGGATATCGAAAGGGGCTGGTCCGGACAGTGCTGTCCATGGTGTCCCTGATTCTGGTGACAGGACTGGCGATCTGGATGAATCCGTATGTGACGGATGTGCTGAATGAGCGGACGGAGCTGCCGCAGTATGTGGAGAAGAAATGCTTAGAGACATTTGAAAACAATGAATTTCTGTCGGGGGAAAACCAGGATGTGCAGAAGAAATGGCTGGAGAGCATGGGCGTGCCGGAGGAGCTGGTGAACCAGATTCTCGGAAGCGGCGCGGTGCGGGAGTACCAGGAGGAACAGCTGCACAGTTTGGCATCCTACGCGGCGAAGGCGGTATCGGAAAAGATTATGAAAGGGATTGCTTTCTTTCTGACGCTGGTGCTTGCCGTTGTTTTCGTGACGATTGCGGTGAAAATTGTGGAATTGATTGCGGAGATTCCGGGGATCAGCTTTTTGAACCGCATGGGAGGAGCAGGACTTGGTGTCGTGCGTGCGGTGCTGTGGATCTGGATTTTCTTTGCGGTGGTGTACTGCTTTCAGGCGACACACTGGGGGAATGTATGCATGAAGCAGATCCAGGGCGATATGGCGCTGGCATGGATTCGGGAGAATAATCCGGTGCTGATGCTGTTGAAGAATGTATTATAAGATGAGAAAAAACGGTTCCTTGTGGGGCCGTTTTTTGGTGGGAGGGGGGACGAGGAAAAGCGGGCGTCGTGTGGGCGGCGGATGCGGTGGGAGGGGAGAAACGTGGAAAAGCGGGCGTCGTGTGGGCGGCGGATGCGGTGGGAGGGGAGAAACGTGCCGGGGTGCGGGGCTGTGATTTGGGTGGGGCGGAGACCTTGGCGTGGATGGGATGGGACGGAACGGGGGAGCACCGAGACAATTCGTCAGGAAAACTGATGTTTTCCCGACTCAGTGTCTCTTGAAATCCGGCTTTGTGAGCCGGATTTCATCTCCCCCGTTCCGTCCCGTCCGCGTCAGGTTCCGCTCCCACCCAAATCAATGCCCCGCGCCCCGGCACGTTTCTCCCCTCCCACCGCATCCGCCGCCCACACGCCGACCGCTTTTTCTCTGAAGTTGAGAGCGGAAGAATCTGCTAGATAGAAGGGATAAGAATGGAAATGAAAGAACAAATAGGATATTAGTGGAAAAAGTTGAGAGTTGTGGAAAATATGGGGGTTGAACTGATATGAAAAGAAATATCTAATAAATATACGTATTTATATAAAAAAAATTACATGTTTT
>NZ_QUED01000014.1:0-99861 GCF_003477865.1 Blautia sp. AF34-10 | reverse complement strand
CGATGTTTTCTGGTTTTCGATATACTGTTTTACTGCTTCCAGCGGGGCACCGCCAACGGTAGATACAAAATAGCTGTTTGTCCAGAGCGTCGGCATTTTCGTTTTGAGACAGGGAAATTCCTGTCTTAAAATTCTGGACGTATAGCCTTTGAACGATTTTACAGCTTTGTGGATTCCAAACTGAGGATCTACTTCCAGCAGCATATGAACATGGTCTGGCATGATCTCCATTTCCAGAATGTCTACAGAAAGATTTGCAGCATACTCTGTGAGCAGCTCCTTCAGCCGGACATCTACACCGTTCGTTAATACTTTTCGTCTATATTTGGGACACCATACTACATGGTATTTACAGGAATAGACGACATTATTGTTTGATTTATATGTTGTGTTCATGTTTGTATGATACAATATTTTATCAATTAACACAATTGTTATTTTGTCCATCTTCAATTACTTGCGTAAATTCGATGGACGCGTCTTATATCCCCATAGCTGAAGCAAGGGGTTTTACGACGCATTGGATAAAAATTGCTGCAAGGGCAATCCATTCAGCAAGATCTATCACATTCAAACCAGATAGTTACTCACATACACAATACCTCTTTCCAGACTCCCCGGACCTCCGCGGAATGCCCACGCTGCGGCATCACTCGCCAGAAGAACGGCACAGGAAAGCTGCACCAGAAGCATCCGGTATTTTTTCTTTTTCTGATCCATATCCCTGCTCAAAACCATACAGAGGGCCGCAATATTTGTTTTGTCCTTCCTAAAACAGCAAAAGAAAACCCTCTCATACCGCCTTTCTCTGCGTATATGAGAGGGTTCCTGTTCTTACGCCTGTCCCAGTACGTGGTCGGAAATTCTTCCGTAGACGGAGATCAGGTAGAGGCCGCAGATGCCGACAACCGCGTAGATGATGCGGCTCAGCCACGTCATGTTTCCGAAGATCAGGGCGACGAGGTCGAGGCGGAAGAATCCGATCAAGCCCCAGTTGACGGCTCCGATGATTGTAACGGTGAGTGCGGTGTAATCCAGTCCTTTCATGTAAAGAAACCTCCTTTTTCCGGATTTTGTATCGTCTTTTTATCTCTTCCGGTTTCTTTATAAAGAATTTCCCAAAAGGAGGCAGATTATGCATTTTCTTTGATTTTTCGGGCTGAAAAATGGAGACCATTTCCAGGCCTCCATTCGTGCAATTCTGTTTTCTTTATTCAGACAGCAGCTTCTGCAGCAGCTCTCCTGCTGCTGCCGGGTTGGCTTTGCCTTTCATTTCTTTCATGACCTGCCCGACCAGAAATCCGAGGACTTTTGTCTTTCCGGATTTGTACTGCTCTACCGGGCCAGGGTTGTTTTCCAGAACTTTTCTCGCAGTTTCTTCCAGAAGGCCGGTGTCGTTTACGGTTTTCAGTCCGTGCTCCTCGACGTATGCTTCCGGATCGACATCCTCTGCAAAGATCTGCTCAAATACCTCTTTTGCCACCTGGTTGTTGACCGATCCGGCTTCTGCCAGTTCGATCAGGGATGCCAGATGCTTCGGTGAAAACTGCAGATCCTCCGGCTCCTGGCCGTTCTCCTTTAAGAGACGTAAGGTCTCGCCCATCAGCCAGTTTGCCACTTTTTTCGGTTTGCCGCAGAGCGCCGTCGTCTCCTCAAAGAGATCGGACAGCTTCTTGGAACCGGTCAGAATGCCCGCATCGTACTGCGGCAGTCCGTACTGCTCCACGTAGCGTGCCTGTTTTTCCGGCTGGAATTCCGGCATGGATTTCACAATGCGGTCGATCCACTCGTCGGAAATGTGCACCGGCGGCAGATCCGGGTCCGGGAAGTAGCGGTAATCCTTCGCATCCTCTTTCGAACGCATCGCGTAGGAATACTCTTTGTTGTCGTCCCAGCGGCGGGTCTCCTGGACAACGGCTTTTCCTTCCTCGATCAGCTCGATCTGTCTTGCACGCTCTCCCTCGATCGCTCTTCCGATTGCCTTAAAGGAGTTCAGGTTCTTCATCTCGGTACGTGTTCCGAATTTCTCACTTCCAACCTCACGGACCGAAAGGTTGACATCGGCACGCATCGAGCCCTCCTGCAGTTTGCAGTCGGATGCGCCGAGATACTGAATCATCATACGCAGTTTTTCCAGATAAGCGATAACCTCTTCCGCAGAGCGCATATCCGGCTCGGATACAATCTCGATCAGCGGAACGCCGCTTCGGTTGTAGTCGACGAGCGAGCAATCCTCCCACTCATCGTGGATCAGCTTTCCGGCATCCTCCTCCATGTGGATCTCATGAATGCCGATTTTCTTCTTTCCCGCTGCGGTGTCAATCTCGACATATCCATCGTGGCAGATCGGCAGATACAGCTGGGAAATCTGATAGTTCTGCGGGTTGTCCGGGTAGAAATAGTTCTTCCGGTCGAATTTGCAGAGCTGGTTGATTTTGCAGTTTGCAGCCAGTCCGACGCGCAGGGCGTAATCGACAACCTTCTTATTTAATACCGGAAGGGATCCCGGCATACCAGTGCAGACCGGGCAGGTGTGGGTGTTCGGCGCACCGCCGAATGCGGTAGAGCAGCCGCAGAAAATTTTTGTTCTCGTCGCAAGCTCCACATGTACTTCAAGTCCGATGACGGTTTCATACTGTTTTGACATTGTTTTGCTTCCTCCTTACCATTTTTCTGGCTGCCCGAATGCACCGCGTACCTGCTCATAGGTGTATGCTGCACGGAACAGTTTTTTCTCTGAGAAACAGTCTCCGATAAGCTGCATGCCGATCGGAAGCCCCTTGTCATCCATGCCGCACGGAACGGTGATGCCCGGAAGGCCGGCGAGGTTGACGGATACGGTGTAAATATCGCCCAGATACATCTGCAGCGGATCGGAAAGCGATTCCCCGAGACGCGGTGCGGTCGATGGTGCTGCCGGGCTTAAAATCATATCGTATTTTTCAAATGCGCGGTCAAACTCTTTTTTAATCAGGGCTTTCGTGCGCAGTGCTTTCAGATAATACGCATCGTAGTAACCGGAGCTTAAGACGAAGCTTCCCAGCATAATCCGTCGTTTCACCTCCGGACCGAAGCCCTCAGAACGGCTCTTCTTATACATATCGTGGAGTCCTTCGTACTCTTTGGCACGGAAGCCGTATTTCACGCCGTCGAAGCGTTCCAGGTTGGAGCTTGCCTCAGCGGATGCAATAACGTAGTAAGCCGGAATGGCATAATCAATGAGGTCGAGATCGAAATACTCTACTTCTGCTCCGCGTGCCTTCAGGACATCGGCAGCTTTTAAAATGGATTCCTTCACCTGCGGATCCAGGCCTTCGCCGAAGCAGCTGTTCGGAATACCGATTTTCAGATCGGAGACATCTTCTTTTAAAGCGCTCATGAAATCGTAATCGTCGCGTTTCATCGATGTCGCATCTTTTGCATCATACGAAGCGACCGTCTGCAGCAGTGCTGCACAGTCTGTCACATCCTTTGCGACCGGTCCGATCTGGTCGAGGGAGGAACCATAAGCGATCAGTCCGTAACGGGAAACGGTGCCGTACGTCGGTTTCATGCCGGTTACGCCGCAGAAGGAACTCGGCTGACGGATCGATCCGCCGGTATCGGAGCCAAGTGCCATCGGTACTTCTCCTGCTGCAACGGCTGCGCAGGAACCGCCGGAGGAACCGCCTGGAACGTGTTCGGTGTTCCATGGATTTTTCGTCACGCCGTACGCGGAAGTCTCTGTCGTACTTCCCATCGCAAACTCATCCATGTTTGTCTTTCCGATGATAACGGCTCCCGCCTCTTCGAGCCGTGTGATAACCTCTGCATCGTACGTCGGAACAAAGTTCTGCAGGATCTTTGACGCACACGTCGTCGCAAGACCTTTCGTACAGATGTTGTCCTTGACCGCAATCGGAACGCCGGCCAGCGGACCGGTGAGCTCTCCTGCGTCAATTTTCTTCTGCACTTCTGCCGCGCGTGCTCTTGCACCCTCTTCATCCACAAGAAGGAATGCGTGAATTGATTCTTCCGATGCTTTGACTGCCGCAAGAGACGCTTCTACAGCGTCCGCTACAGTGATCTTTCCTTCTTTGATTGCGGCAGAAAGCTGTACTGCTGTCATATCTTTGATTTCCATATCAATCTCCTCCTGCTATTCTACCGTTTTCGGAACCTTGTACTGGCCCTCTTTGACTTCCGGTGCATTGGCAAGCATTGCATCGCGGTCGTCGCCATTGGTTACTTCATCCTCGCGGAATACATTTCCCATCTCGAAAATGTGGGTCATCGGCTCGACCTTGCTGGTGTCGAGCTCGTTTAATTTATCTACATAATCCAGCATTTTCTGCATATCCTGCCGTGCGGATTCTTTTTCCTCATCCTTTAATTCCAGCTTTGCCAGGATGCCGACATATTCCATCGTTTCATCTGAAATCACATTTGCCATTTCACTCATTCTCCTTTTTTATTTTCCAGCAGGATCTGCTTACGGCTCCAGTCTTGTAAGATCACGCGGGAACAGCGTTGTCTCGCGGACGTTGTCCTCACCGATCAGCTTCATGGTCAGACGCTCCAGACCGATGCCAAGACCTCCGTGCGGCGGCATACCGTGTTTGAAAGCACTCAAGTACTGCTCCATGCCCTCTTCTGTCATGCCGCGGGCTGCGATCTTTTCAGAAAGCATCTTGTAATCGTGGATACGCTGGCCTCCGGTTGTAATCTCCAGACCGTGGAACAGCAGGTCGAAGCTCTTTGTGTATCTCTTATCCTCCGGGTCATCCATCGCATAGAACGGTCTCTTTTTCGACGGATATTCGGTGACGAATACAAAGTCTGCGTCGTACTCCTCTTTGAAATACTGGCCGATCAGAAGCTCCTCCTCTGGCTCAAGGTCGAACGGGTTGCGGATCTTTCGGTTGTATTTCTCGGCTACCAGCTCTTTCGCTTTCGTGAACGGTACAGTTGGGATTTCTTCTGTCTTTGGAAGCATAACTTTCAGGATCTCCAGCTCTTTTGCGTAATCCTCTTTAAGAAGCTCCACCATGTACTGTAAAAATCCGGTTTCCATTGCCATGATGTCGGTGTAATCCTCGATGTAGCCCATCTCAAAGTCAAGGCTGGTATACTCGTTCAGATGACGTTTCGTGTTGTGTTTCTCTGCACGGAAAACCGGTCCGACTTCAAAGACACGGTCAAACACGCCGACGAGCATCTGTTTGTAGAACTGCGGGCTCTGTGCCAGGACAGCCGGGCGGTGGAAATATTCCAGCTTGAAGATGTTTGCGCCGCCCTCAGCGCCTTTCGCGCCGATCTTCGGTGTATGGATTTCGGTGAATCCCTGGGAATGAAGGAAATCACGGAACGCCCGTACCACGCCTTCCTGGATGCGGAATTTTGCACGCTCTCTGACGTTTCGAAGAGCGATCGGCCGCATGTTCAGCATTGCTTCAAGGGAGGTGTTCATTTTCCATTTGTTGACTGCGAGCGGCATTGGCTCGGTCGGCTCGGAAAGAACGGTGATGGTCTGCAGCCTGACTTCGACGCCGCCCGGTGCGCGGTCCTCTTTTTTGACCGTTCCGGTTACGGCAACTGCCGATTCCTCTTTCAGATCTTTCAGCGGGAAGTCAACGCTTCCTTCTTCGTACACACACTGAACGAGTCCCTCGCTCTTTCTTAAGATGACAAAGGCAACCTCGCCCATGTCACGGATGATGTGTACGGCTCCTTCGAGTTTTACTTCTGTGCCTTCCGGTGTCTCCAGCAGAGTTTTTACGGAGATGTCTTCTTTTTTCTTTACGCCTGTCATAAATTCCATGTCTTGTTCTCCTCTCTTTCTCGCCTGTCCCGGATTGTTTTTTTCAAATAAAAAAAGTCCCGGAACAGTTTTTTAACTACTGTTCCGGGACGGGATATTTTATGTTCCCGCGGTACCACCCGCATTGCGTTTTTCTCTCCGGTTTTCCGGGGGAAAACGCCCACTCATTTATACTTAACGCGTATCACGGATCTGCCTACTTGATTTCCTGTTCGGATCTCATGTTCAGCAGACCGGCTCCGGAATGTTCCCCATTGTATGTTTCCTCCATGCTGATGCTCTCAGTCGGTGACATCGGCTTCCTGTCAGATTCCGCATACGGAGTTTCCTTCACTGCCTTTTTCATACTGTGCATTATAGCACAGCAGTTTTACATTTGTAAACACCTAATTTTTACGGATTTCATATAAATTCTAATGCATTTTTCGTGAATTTTATCTATACAAAATTATTTTTTCGCGTGTTTATAAAATTGCGCAGAAATTCCGTTTTATTGGTATTTCTCACACAATTTACAGTTTTTTGATTCTCTCCACTGCCTCCACTGTATTCTCATACGTACCGAATGCAGTCAGACGGAAGTAGCCTTCTCCGCTCGGGCCGAAGCCTGATCCTGGTGTTCCGACTACGTTTGCGTCTGCAAGCAGGTGATCAAAGAACTCCCAGGAAGTCATATTTCCCGGTGTTTTCAGCCAGATATACGGAGCGTTGACGCCGCCGGATACGGTGTAGCCTGCGCCCTTTAATCCGTCGTAGATGACTTTTGCGTTCTTCATGTAGTAAGCAACCTGCTCTTTTAACTGTGCTTTTCCTTCCGGAGAGTAAACAGCCTCGCCGGCTCTCTGGATGATGTACGGAGCTCCGTTGTATTTCGTTCCGTGACGGCGTGCCCACAGGCTGTGCAGAGTCACATCGCCGGATTTGATGTCTTTCGGGATAACGGTGAATCCAAGACGCATACCAGTAAAGCCTGCGTTCTTGGAGAAGCTGCGCATTTCGATGGCACATGTTCTTGCACCCTCGCACTCATAGATGGAATGCGGAATATCTTTTTCTGAGATATATGCCTCGTATGCAGCATCATACAGGATGATGGCTCCTACTTTATTTGCATAATCAACCCATTTCTGCAGCTCGGCTTTGGAAACCATAGCGCCGGTCGGGTTGTTCGGGAAGCACAGATAAATCAGATCCGGGGTTTCTTTCGGGAGCTCCGGGGTGAAGTTGTTTTCTGCGGTACACGGCATGTAAATCACATTCGTGAAACGCTCGGTTGCTGCGTCGTAGTCACCGGCACGGCCTGCCATTACGTTGGAGTCTACATAAACCGGATAAACCGGGTCGCATACAGCGATCTTGTTGTCCAGGCTGAAGATCTCCTGAATGTTGCTGCAGTCGCATTTTGCGCCGTCCGATACAAAAATTTCATCAGATGAGATATCGCATCCTCTGTCCTGATAATCATTTTTTGCGATGGTATCGCGAAGGAAAGCATATCCAAGATCTGGTGCATATCCGTGGAAGGTCTCTGCGTGTCCCATCTCATCCACTGCTCCGTGCAGCTTTTCAATGATCGCCGGTGCGATCGGCTGGGTTACGTCGCCGATTCCAAGACGGATGATTTTCGCGTCCGGATTTGCCTCGGTGTAAGCTGCAACTTTTTTTGCAATGGTGGAAAACAGATAGCTTCCCGGCAATTTCAGATAATTGTCATTGATTTTGAACATTATTATGTCGCTCCTTTTCACTTTTTCTTACTCTGTCAAAAGCGTCAGCACCATCTGTGCCGTTTCAACCAGATTGGTGCCGCTGTCCATGCTGCATTTCTGCATGTAGCGATGGGCCTCCGACTCGGTCATGTGATTTCGTTCGATCAGAAGGCTTTTTGCACGATCGATGATGTGCTGTTCCTCGGCGCTGCGCACCTTGGGCTTTGCACGCTCTTTCTTTCTGCGCCGTGCCGCACTCTGCAGCATCATCTCCAGTGTATTGACCAGCTCGTACACGGAAAGCGGCATCGTAACCGCCATGATTCCGGTTCCCTCCACCGCACTTAATGCGCGGCTCGATGCAATCAGAAGCATCTGGAAGCCGGACGGCATACACTCATTCAGATCCGTAAAAAACATATCCGGGAGCTTGTAGCCGCAGATGACGATACCGCCGTTTAAGTTGTTCATCTCTCCGAGCGCCGCTGCCGCTGTCGAACAGACAGCATCGATTTCATATCCTCTTTTTGCCAGAATATCCCGGATGCGCTTTCCATCTTCTATTTTGGGAAGTACTATCACTATGCTGCTCATGCATTTTCAGGCCCCTTCGTCGTCTAAATACGGTACAGATATTTCTCGGTCTCCCAGTCGGATACCTGGCGGAGATACTCATGCCACTCTTCTTCTTTGGCATTGATATATCCATCCACAAATTCCTGGCCGAGTACCTGACACAGAAAATCGTCTTTCTTTAACTCTGCGACCGCTTCTCCAAGGCTTCCCGGGAGAAGGGTGATCTGCATCGCGTTTCGTTCTTCTTCTGTCAGATCGGAAATATTGCGGTCCACCGGGGACGGCGGAACGATTTTCTGTTTGATACCGTCAAGTCCTGCTGCCATGCAGACAGCAAGTGCCAGGTACGGATTGGCTGCCGAATCCGGGCATCGAAGCTCAATGGCCATGATACCGTCTCCCGTCAGCGGAATGCGGATCAGCGGGCTTCTGTTCTTTGCAGACCATGCCACGTAGATCGGTGCACCGTATCCCGGTGTCAGACGTTTGTAGGAGTTTACAAGCGGATTGGTAATCGCTGCGATTCCGCTGATGTGTTTCATCAGTCCGCCCATAAAGTAATATGCCTCTTTGCTGAGCCCGTATTCATCGGATTTGTCGGCAAACACATCTTTTCCCTCCTGAAACAGGGAGAAGGAAAGATGAAGACCCGATCCGTGAACTCCGGTTTTTGGTTTTGGCATAAAGGTTGCGTGAAGACCATGACGTTTTGCAATCGTACGGATAGCAAATTTGGCAGTCATCAGCTGATCTGCCGTCCGAAGTGCTGCAGCCGGACAGAAATCCAGTTCGTGCTGGCCTGCCGCTACCTCGTGGAAGGAAGACTCAACGTCGATTCCCATTTCTTCGAGAGTCAGCACCATATCGCGCCGCGCGTTTTCTCCCAGGTCCAGCGGTCCAAGATCCAGATAACCGCCTTTGTCGTGCGTTACACTCGTTGCTCCGCCGTCCTCATCGGTGTGGAACAGGAAAAATTCACACTCCGGTGAGATTTCAAACTCATAACCCATCGCTTTCGCTTCGGAAATTACCTTCTGAAGGATGGTTCGGGAACTCTTTGCATAAAGATTCCCCTCTCTATCATACACATCACAGATCAATCTTGCAACCTTTCCTTGCTGCGGACGCCACGGAAGTATTGCAAAGGTGTCGAGATCCGGGTGCAGAAACATGTCTGCTTCCTCGATGGTGACAAATCCTTCGAACGAAGAGCCATCGAAAACGCACTGATTATTCAGGGCTTTTTCCAGCTGTCCGGCGGTGATGGCCATATTTTTCATCATTCCAAACATATCGGTAAACTGCAGGCGGATAAATTCAACATCTTCTTCCTCCGCCATCTGAAGGATCGCTTCCTTCGTATACTTTGCCATATCGATTCTCTCCTTTATCAAAGACGATTCTAAACGAAAAGGGTGTTTTCACGCGGCAGGGCAGAAAGACACCTTGCGTAAAAACACCCTTGTTTTGGGCATATTATAGCAGTTTTTCGCGTGTTTTGTCAAGAAAAACTTAGAGATTCGTGTATCCCATCAGGGATTCATCGACTGCCTTTGCTGCCTCGCGTCCCTCGCGGATCGCCCATACGACCAGGGACTGGCCGCGGTGCATATCGCCTGCGGTGAAGACATTTTCTTTTGTTGTCTGGTATTTTCCGTCATCTGTCTTCACGTTGGTGCGCTGGTTGACTTCCACTTTAAATGCATCGGTCACATATTTCTGGGATCCTAAAAAGCCTGCTGCAATAAGAACGAGATCTGCCGGGAGAATCTCTTCGGTTCCCTCAACCGGAACCATCATCATGCGGCCGGATTTCTCATCTTTTTTCGGTGTCAGTTTTACGGTCTTGATCTGGCAGACTTCACCTTTTTTGTTTTTGATAAATTCCGTTACGGTTGTCTGGTAAATCCGCGGATCATGGCCGAATACGGCGATTGCCTCTTCCTGGCCGTAATCCGTCTTGCAGATCTTCGGCCACTCCGGCCACGGATTGTTCTCGGCACGCTGATCCGGTGCTTTCGGCATCATCTCAAGCTGTGTCACAGATTTGGCACCGAGACGGATGGAAGTTCCGACACAGTCATTACCGGTGTCGCCGCCTCCGATGACAACAACGTGTTTGCCCTTGGCATCGATGTAGGCATGATCCTCAAAATTGGAATCCAGAAGACTCTTCGTTACGGAAGTCAGGAAATCGACAGCAAAGTAGATGCCCTTTGCATCTCTTCCCTCTGCCTTGATATCTCTTGGATTTGCCGCACCGCAGCAGAGCAGGACACGGTCAAATTCTTTTAAGAGTTTGTCAGCTTTTACATCTTTTCCGATATCAGCATTCGTCACAAACTCGATGCCCTCGGCCTTCATCAGATCCACACGGCGGTCGATGACGCTCTTATCGAGTTTCATGTTCGGAATACCGTAGCGTAAAAGTCCGCCCACGCGGTCGCGGCGTTCAAAGACCGTAACAGAATGGCCGCGGCGGTTGAGCTGCATCGCTGCTGCAAGGCCGGAAGGACCGCTTCCTACAACGGCAACGCGTTTTCCGGTGCGCACTTTCGGCGGCTGCGGCGTAATCAGGCCGGTTGCCCATGCGTTTTCGATGATCGCGCGTTCATTTTCCTTCGTGCAGACCGGGTCTCCGTTTACGTTGCATGTACAGGCTGCTTCGCAGAGTGCCGGGCAGACACGGGAGGTAAATTCCGGAAAACAGTTTGTCTTGGTGAGGCGGCGGTATGCCTGCTCATAGTTTCCAAGATACACAAGGTCATTCCACTCCGGAACGAGGTTCTGCAGCGGACAGCCGGAGGCCATTCCCGCAATCATGGTTCCCGCCTGGCAGAACGGTACACCGCATGCCATACAGCGGGCAGCCTGCATCTGCTGTTCCTTTTTCGGGAGCTGCAGATGAAATTCCTTAAAGTTTTTGATACGCTCAAGCGGGGCAACGGTGTTTCCCGTCTTGCGCTGATATTCCATAAATCCAGTTGGCTTACCCATAATTCTTCTTCCTCCTACTTACGCATGCTTTCATAAAATGCTTCAATCTGTGCCTGTTCGCTGCTAAGGCCCTTGTCTTCCATCTGGCACTCAGCATCATCATGCGCTTATAGTCATTCGGAATGATCTTCTTGAATTTCGGCAGATATTCGTCAAAGTGTGTGAGAATTTCTTTACCTTTTTCAGAGCCGGTGTGTGCGACGTGTTTTTCAATCATGTTTTTCAGCTCTGCAATATCGTATTTGCTTTCTACCAGTTCAATCGAAATCATTTCCTTGTTCAAATTGCGGTACAGGTTGCTCTTTTCATCCAGGACATAAGCGATACCGCCGCTCATGCCGGCTGCAAAGTTCTTTCCGGTTGCGCCGAGGACAACGACACGGCCGCCGGTCATATACTCGCATCCATGCTCACCGACACCCTCGACAACGGCGTAAGCACCGGAGTTTCTGACACAGAAACGCTCTCCTGCGATACCGTTGATGTACGCCTCACCGCTCGTTGCGCCGTAGAGGGCAACGTTTCCGACGATGATGTTTTCTTCCGGTTTATACTTTCTTGCTTTCGGCGGGTAGACAACCAGTTTTCCGCCGGAGAGGCCTTTTCCGAAGTAATCGTTCGAATCGCCCTCAAGTTCCAGGGTCAGTCCTTTTGGAATAAATGCTCCGAAGCTCTGTCCGCCGGCACCCTTGCACTGTACGGTGTACGTATCCGGCTCCAGAGAGGTGCCGAATTTTCTGGTGATCTCGGCACCAAGAATCGTTCCCACGGTACGATCGGTGTTGGTGATCTCGACTTTGACGGTCTTCTTCTCTTTCTTATCCATTGCCGGACCGAATTTCTTTAAGAGTACCTTCTCATCCAGGGTTGCGCCAAGTTTGAAGTCGTAAACATCTTTCGGATCGAACGTTACCTTCTCGCCTGCTTTTGCAAACGGATTGTTCAGGATCTGGCTTAAGTCTACGCGGTCTGCGTGCTCGTTCGTCACTTTATCATTTCTCTTTAAGAGTCGGAACGGCCGACCATCTCGTCAACGGTGCGGAAGCCAAGTTTTGCCATGTATTCCCGCATCTCTCTGCGATGAAGCGCATGAAGTTGATGACGTACTCCGGTTTGCCGCGGAAACGTTTGCGCAGCTCCGGGTTCTGCGTTGCGATACCCATCGGGCAGGTATCCAGGTTGCAGACACGCATCATGACACATCCCATGGTTACAAGCGGCGCCGTCGCAAAACCAAATTCCTCGGCGCCAAGAAGTGCTGCGATCACAACGTCGCGGCCGCTCATCAGCTTTCCGTCCGTCTCAATCATGACACGGTTGCGGAGGCCGTTCTTAATCAGCGTCTGATGGGTCTCGGCAAGGCCTAACTCCCATGGAAGTCCTGCATTGTGGATGGAACTTCTCGGTGCTGCTCCGGTTCCTCCATCGTACCCGGAAATTAGGATGACCTGTGCTCCGGCTTTTGCAACACCAGCTGCAACGGTACCAACGCCGGCCTCCGATACGAGTTTGACAGAGATTCTTGCATTCACATTCGAGTTTTTCAGATCATAAATCAGCTGTGCAAGGTCCTCGATGGAATAGATGTCGTGATGCGGCGGCGGGGAAATCAGGGATACACCCGGTGTGGAGTGACGTGTTTTCGCAATCCACGGGTAAACCTTTCCGGCCGGTAAGTGGCCGCCCTCGCCCGGTTTTGCACCCTGCGCCATCTTGATCTGAATCTCTTTTGCGCTGACCAGATATTTGCTGGTAACACCGAACCGGCCAGATGCTACCTGTTTGATTGCGGAACATCTCTCCGGAGACTCCAGGCGGTCATCACTCTCGCCGCCCTCACCGGTGTTGGATTTTCCGTGCAGACGGTTCATGGCAACCGCCAGTGTCTCATGTGCCTCCTGGGAAATGGAACCGTAGGACATCGCACCGGTTTTGAACCGCTTTACAATGGAATCTACACTCTCAACCTCTTCGAGCGGAACGCCCTGTTCCGGGTAATCGAAGTCCATCAGACTTCGCAGATAACCGCTCTCCTCGCTGTCAACCATGGCAGTGTACTCTTTGAACATCCTGTAGACACCGCGTCTTGTAGACTCCTGCAGGGTATGGATGGTACGGGGATTGTAGCGGTGCTCCTCACCCTGACTTCTTGCTTTATGACGTCCGAGACTGTCCAGCGTCAGATCCGTCGTCAGTTCCAGCGGATCAAATGCCTGAGAATGACGCTCATCAACGTCTTTTGCAATGTCTTCCAGTGTAATACCGCCGACACGGCTGACCGTACCAGTGAAGTATTTGTCGATTACATCCTCAGAGATACCGATAGCTTCGAAGATCTGGGAACCCTGATACGACTGAATCGTCGAGATACCCATCTTCGCCGCGATTTTTACGATGCCGGAAATGACAGCATGGTTGTAATCTTCAACGGCTGCATAGTAATCTTTCTTAATCATGCCCTCTTCGATCAGCTCATGGATCGTGTCGAGTGCCAGATACGGGTTGATTGCGCAGGCACCGTAGCCGAGCAGTGTTGCGAAATGGTGCACCTCGCGCGGCTCGCCGGACTCCAGAATAATCGCAAGAGAAGTTCTCTTTTTCGTTTTTACCAGATGCTGATGAACCGCAGATACAGCCAGGAGGGATGGAATCGCCACATGGTTCTCATCGACACCGCGGTCAGAGAGAATCAGGATGTTGGCTCCTGCCCGGTGTGCACGGTCAACCTCGACGAAAAGGCGGTCCATCGCACGGTCAAGCGGTGCGCTCTTGTAGTAGGTGATCGGAACGGTCACTGCCTTGAAGCCTTCGACTTTCATGTTCTTGATCTTCAGCATATCGGTATTGGTCAGGATCGGATTGTTGATCTTTAATACCTGGCAGTTCTTCGGCTCCTCCTCAAGCAGGTTTCCGTCACGTCCGACGTAAACGCTTGTGGAAGTTACGATCTCCTCACGGATGCAGTCGATCGGCGGGTTCGTTACCTGTGCGAAGAGCTGTTTGAAATAGTTGAACAGCGGCTGATGCTCATGGGAGAGAACGGCAAGCGGGGTATCGATACCCATCGAAGCGGTTGCCTCGACACCGTTTAATGCCATCTTTCCGATGGAGGAACGGTACTCCTCGTAGGTGTAGCCGAACGCTTTCTGCAGGCGCATCCGCTCTTCTTTCGTGTACTCTTCGACCGGCAGATTCGGGATTTTGATATCCTTTAACTGTACCAGATAACTGTCGAGCCATTCGCCGTACGGCTGTTTCTTTGCGTAATATTCTTTGACTTCCTCATCGTTTAAGACTTTTCCCTGTACGGTGTTGACGAGAAGCATCTTGCCCGGATGGAGACGCTCTTTTAAGACGATTTTTTCTTCCGGAACTTCCAGAACACCGACCTCAGAGGAGAGGATCAGAAATCCATCGTTAGTGATGTAGTAACGGGAAGGACGAAGACCGTTGCGGTCGAGCACTGCTCCCATCACATCTCCGTCGGAGAACAGGATCGATGCCGGTCCGTCCCACGGCTCCATCATCGTTGCATAATACTGATAGAAATCACGTTTCTCCTGGGAAATCGTATCGTTGTTTGCCCATGGCTCCGGGATCGTGATCATGACAGCCAGCGGAAGATCCATACCGCTCATGGTCAGGAACTCGAGTGTATTGTCGAGCATCGCGGAGTCAGAACCCTGTGTGTTGACAACCGGCAGCACTTTATGAAGTTCATCCTGCAGCATCGGGGAAGACATCGTCTCCTCACGGGCCAGCATCTTGTCAGCATTTCCGCGGATGGTGTTGATCTCACCGTTGTGTACGATGAAACGGTTCGGATGTGCTCTTTCCCAGCTCGGGTTGGTGTTTGTACTGAACCGTGAATGCACCATGGCGATGGCAGATTCATAATCTGTATCCTGCAGATCACGGAAGAAAGTGCGGAGCTGTCCTACGAGGAACATACCTTTGTATACGATGGTACGGCTGGAAAGGGATGGCACATAGGTGTTGTCGTTGCTCTGTTCGAAAACACGGCGTACGACGTACAGACGACGGTCGAAAGCGATTCCCTTTTCCACATCCTCCGGTTTTTTGATGAATGCCTGCATGATGTAAGGCATACACTCTCTTGCCTTATGGCCGAGAACTTCCGGAACGGTCGGCACGGTTCTCCATCCAAGGAGTTCCAGTCCCTCTTTTTCCACGATGATCTCAAACATCTTTTTTGCCTGGTTCCGTTTCAGCTCATTTTGTGGGAAGAAGAATACGCCGACGCCGTATTCCCGTTCTCCGCCTAATGAAAAACCGAGGGTCAAACAGGCTTTGGAAAAGAATTTGTGCGATATCTGCAACAAGATTCCTACTCCGTCTCCTGTTTTACCCTCGGCGTCTTTGCCGGCTCTATGTTCAAGATTTTCTACGATTTTTAATGCGTTTTCTACGGTCGCATGGGATTTTTCACCTTTGATGTTCACGACTGCTCCGATACCGCAGTTGTCGTGTTCAAAGGAAGAACGGTACAGCCCTTCTTCTCCCATGACACGCTCTTTACTCTGTGTCATACGGCTTCCCTTCCTTTACCTTTTCTTATTTTCGGTTCTCTTTTGTTTTCCAGAAAAGAATGGAGGGGAACATTTCATTCCCCGCCGTTCTTTTTGGATTGCCCTTACTATACTCTATTTTTTTCATCCTGTAAAGAGCAAATTTAATTTTTATATAATTTTTTACAATTTTTCTTTACTTTCTTAGGTTATTGCTGCATTTTACATAATTTTCTACACTTTCGATCCATTATTTCGCTGCATGGTACTCGGCTGCTGCTGCAATCAGGCCGCGGAACAGCGGATGCGGACGGTTCGGACGGGATTTGAATTCCGGATGCGCCTGGGTTGCAATGTAGAACGGATGATCCGAAAGCTCGACCATCTCGACAATTCTTCCATCTGGTGATACACCGGAGAGAACCATGCCGTTTTCGGTCAGTGCTTTCCGGAAATCGTTGTTGACCTCATAGCGGTGACGATGCCGCTCAGAGATCTCTTTCTTGCCGTACAGCTCCTGTGCCTTCGATCCGTCTGCCAGGACGCATGGATATGCGCCGAGACGTAACGTACCGCCGATATCCTCGATTCCATCCTGATCCGGCATCAGTGCGATCACCGGGTGCATGGTGTTCGGGTTCATCTCGATGCTGTGTGCGTCGTGGTAACCGAGAACGTTTCTTGCATATTCAACAATCGTCAGCTGCATGCCGAGGCAGAGGCCGAGGAACGGAATCTTGTTCTCTCTTGCATATCGAATCGCTGTGATCATGCCTTCGATACCGCGGTTTCCGAATCCGCCCGGTACCAGAACACCGTCCACATCGCTCAGATACTCTGCCACGTTCTCCTCGGTTACCAGCTCGGAATCCACCCATTTCAGGTGTACGTTTGCATGGCTTGCAATTCCGCCGTGTTTTAATGCCTCAACAACGCTCAGGTATGCATCATGCAGCTGGATATACTTTCCGACGAGCGCAATCGTCACCTCTTTGTTCGGATGGCGGAGTGCTTCTACCATATGGGTCCAGTCGGACAGATCCGGTTCCGGGCATGGAAGGTGAAGGCTCTCGCAGACAACCTGCGCCAGGTTCTCTTTCTCCATGGCAAGCGGAGCTTCATACAGATACTCCACGTCCAGGTTCTGCAGAACATGGCTTGACGGAACGTTGCAGAACAGAGCAATTTTATCTTTGATCTCGGTGGTCAGCGGATGCTCGGACCGACATACAATGACATCCGGCTGAATACCGATTCCCTGCAGCTCTTTTACGCTCGCCTGCGTCGGTTTCGTCTTCATTTCGCCGGAAGCTTTCAAATATGGAATCAGGGTAACGTGGATCAGGATAGCGTTCTCATGTCCGACATCGTGCTGGAACTGGCGGATTGCCTCCAAAAACGGCTGGCTCTCGATATCGCCGACGGTTCCGCCGACCTCAATGATGGCAATACGGTCCTCATCCACTTCTTTTCCGCGGTAGAAACGGCTCTTGATTTCGTTTGTGATATGTGGGATCACCTGCACCGTGCCTCCGCCGAAATCACCGTGGCGCTCTTTCTGCAGCACGGACCAGTATACCTTTCCAGTCGTCACATTGGAATTTTTATCCAGGCTCTCATCAATAAAACGCTCGTAGTGGCCAAGATCCAGGTCCGTTTCTGTGCCGTCGTCAGTAACGAAAACCTCGCCGTGCTGAATCGGGTTCATGGTGCCCGGGTCAACGTTGATGTACGGGTCAAACTTCTGCATCGTCACCTGATAGCCTCTGGCTTTTAAAAGCCGTCCAAGGGACGCCGCCGTGATTCCCTTTCCAAGGCCGGAGACTACTCCGCCTGTCACAAAGACATATTTTACTGCCATATTGATTTCCTCCTGTTTTCTCTTCTGATATTTTCTTTTCCGTCACAAGTTTCTCTAAAAGGAAATGTCGCCTGCCGGCGACATCTCTATGATGAAGCCAGTTACTCCGCGCCTGCGTCGCTTCCGTAACTGCTGACAACATTCGTAATCCGGGCTATCGCCTACTTACTCATGTCGTCTTGCCCGGCCAATATCTATGAATTCGCTCATGCAAGCATGGCTCATCCATAGCTGCTATCCGGGGCTTTCATTCAAAATCAAAAACGATTATAACACATCTCGAATTTCCTGCAACTTTTTTTTACTATTTTTTATTATTTTCGACATTTTCCACGAAATCCTAAATTTCTGCACCATATTTTATACATATCACGATTTTCTTGACATCATCCGCAAAAATGAGTATGATAATCAATGTTTTTAAAACATGCAGGTCTACAACTGAAAAAAGGAGAATACCTATGCAGCCATCGTCAAACAATTGTTATGATACCGGTCTCCGGGAGGAATGTGGTGTTTTCGGCATTTACGATCTGGATGGTGCCGACGTCAGTCCTTCGATCTACTATGGCCTTTCCGCCCTGCAGCACAGAGGACAGGAGTCCTGCGGAATTGCCGTCTCTGACACCAGCGGTCCAAAGGGCCATGTGAAATCCTACAAAGGCCTTGGCCTTGTCAACGAAGTTTCAAAGAATCCAAATTAGAAGAGCTGTCCGGCAATATCGGCATCGGCCATGTCCGGTACTCTACCACCGGTTCCACTACCGTAGAGAATGCACAGCCGCTCGTTCTGAATTATCTGAAAGGCTCCCTTTCCCTTTCGCACAACGGAAATCTGGTCAACGCTATGGAACTGCGCGAGCAGATGGAAAACACCGGCGCAATTTTTCACACTTCGATTGACTCTGAAATCATCGCCTACGGTATTGCGCGGGAACGCGTTCATTCCAAAACGGTAGAAGAAGCGATTCTGCGCACGGTAAAAGAAATCCGCGGCGCCTATGCCCTTGTCATCATGAGCCCGAGAAAACTCATCGGCGTGCGCGACCCATATGGCTTAAAACCGCTCTGCATCGGAAAGCGGGACAACGCCTGGGTTCTCGCCTCGGAAAGCTGCGCCCTCACTTCGATCGGCGCCGAATTCGTCCGCGATGTCGCTCCGGGAGAAATTGTAACGTTTGACAAAACCGGAAATCTGAAATCCGAATTTATGCCGGTTGACGTAAAAAAAGCGCATTGTATTTTTGAATATATTTATTTTGCCCGCCTCGACAGCAAAATAGACAATATCAGTGTCTACGAAGCCAGAATCCGCGGCGGTGCAACTCTCGCAAAGACCTACCCGGTTGATGCAGACCTCGTCTGTGGTGTCCCGGACTCCGGACTTGCCTCCGCAAAGGGCTATTCCGAAGAATCCGGCATCCCGTTCGGTCTTGCGTTCCACAAAAACAGCTATGTCGGCCGTACCTTCATCAAGCCGACCCAGAAGGAACGGGAATCCAGCGTCAAAATCAAGCTGAGCGTTCTCGAATCTGTTGTAAAAGGAAAACGGATCGTGCTCGTCGACGACTCCATTGTCCGTGGAACAACGATTTCCAACCTGATCACGATGCTTCGCAAAGCCGGCGCGACCGAAGTCCATGTCCGTATCAGCTCTCCGCCGTTCCTGTATCCGTGCTATTTCGGCACCGATGTTCCTTCGAACAAACAGCTGATCGCAAGCTCTCACTCCACGGAGGAGATCCGTCAGCAGATCGGAGCCGACTCTCTTGGCTACATGCCGATCGATGAACTCCAGAACATGGTCGGCGATCTGCCGATCTGCCGTGCATGCTTCGACAGCCATTACCCAATGGAAGTACCGAAACAGGATATCAGCGCTCTTCTCGAAAGCTGATTCTATTTCGTCCCCTTTACCGCGCAGACACTGCGTCAGGTAAGGGGGGCTTTTTTGTTTCATGCATACTTTGACGTAATGTTTGCATACAATAGCATCAAAAACAAAGGATCTCTTTATGGATCTTACAGACATCATTTATTCCAACGATTACATCAACATTCTGATCCAGAATTACGTGGCACAGTCCGAGCGGTACCAGATGCTGTTTCCGGAGTCAAGTGCTCTTCTTACGCTGAACCCACAGTATTCCGTTCTCTTTCTCGAGCGGAGTCTGCTGCCGGAAAATCTCTTCGGCGCAGTTCCCTTTACCGGGCTTCCAAAACTTTTTACGCCGCTCTCCACGCTCTCACTGGAAGTCTCCGGGATTGTCCAGACGCAGAATCTCTACGGTGGCGGATATACAGGCAAAAATGTAATCTTCGGTTTTCTGGACACCGGCATTGATTACCGCCACCCCGCATTTCTGCATGCCAACGGACAGAGCCGGATTCTCGCCGTCTGGGATCAGACGGACCGGACGGGAACGCCGCCGGCGCAGTTTCCTTACGGCAGTCTCTATACCAAGTCCAATCTCGACGCGGCACTTGAAAGCGGCAATCCACTCTCCCTTGTTCCCGTCACCGATCCCGACGGGCACGGCACGTATGTCGCAGGCGTGGCCGGCGGTACTCCGGATGCCTCCGCCGGATTTCTCGGCGCCGCACCGGAGGCAGATTTTGCCGTTGTTAAATTAAAACCCGCCAAACAGAATCTGAAAGATTTTTATCTTGTGTCCTCCAATGCTCCCGTCTTCGAGGAAGATGACCTGCTCTCCGCCATGCACTTTCTGAATGAAACCGCAGCTGCGGAAGGAAAACCGCTCGTCCTCTGTCTGGCACTCGGGACGAATCAGGGCAGCCACTCCGGCACGCTCCCCGTTTCTCTGACCTTGGCGCGCTACGGCAACACGCCTGGTGTGATCCCCGTCTGCGCGACCGGCAACGAAGGAAATGCAGCACACCATTATTATGGCTCTGTATCCGAAACTTACACCCCGAAAAATGTAGAGTTTCTCGTTTCTGAAGGAAACCGCGGTTTCACCCTGGAACTCTGGGGACAGGCTCCACAGCTTTTTTCTGTCGGTTTCCGCTCTCCCGGCGGCGAGACGATTCCGCGGATTCCCGTCTCTTTGAATCAGGAACAGCGGATCACCTTCGTTCTGGAGCGCACCGTGATCTACGTCAACTACGAAGTGGTCCAGGCCACGACCGGCAGCCAGCTCATTCTGATCCGCATGCTGGATCCGACCCCCGGTATCTGGACGCTTCAGGTTTACCGCGCTTTTCCATCGCCGCCGGATTTCCACATCTGGCTCCCGATCACCGGATTTTCCACCTCCGATGTGACATTTCTGGAACCGGATCCGTACACGACACTGACGACACCTTCTGCCACGGTTCCTGTTCTTTCTCCCTCCACGTATCAGGCAGCAAACAACAGTTTTTCCCCGGAATCCGGCCGCGGCTTTACCCGGCTTGGTGAAATCAAGCCCGACTTTGCCGCTCCCGGCGTCTCCGTTACCGGACCGGGACCGGCCGGCTCCTATGTAAGCTTCAGCGGTTCGAGTGCGTCCGCCGCCATTACATCCGGCGCCGCTGCTCTTTTTCTGCAATGGGGCATCCAGCGCACTCCCGCCCGCTATTTCACGGCACAGGAGGTAAAAAACTACCTGATCCGCGGTGCAGACCGAACTGATACTATTACGTATCCGAGCAGAGAATGGGGATATGGCCGATTACAGTTATATCAAAGCTTCACAAGCCTTATGACAAACTGATTTTCCCGCTCACAGGTTTGCTTCTATGGTATATCCGTTTGTTGATGCAAACTTTTAATGTGCAAGTGCCTTGTTTTTGATTGTTTTCCGTTGTATCATTACGTATTATCATTATATTTATAAAACTAAAAGGGGGATTCCTGACTATGAATTACGAACGCTTGAACGATCTTCGCCTTCTTGGACTTACGATTGCCTACTACCGAAGAGCAAAAGGAATGACGCAGGCCGAACTTGCCGAGGCGGTACATATCAGTCGTACCCATATGAGCAACATCGAAGCGCCAAATACAAAAACCTCTATTTCGTTGAATCTTCTGTTCGATATCGCTGAGGCACTTGACATTCCGGTGAAAGAGCTTTTTGATTTTCAGGGACGCAGTCTGTAGGGTCTTTGAATTTTTCTCTTTAAGAGTAACCCCGCCCGGCAGTTTTTCATATCATGAATTGTAAGCAAAATGATTCCTTTGGAGGAACAAACATGAGTGATTTAGCTGCTACAAACTGTGGATGCGGATGTGACAACGGCTGTGGCTGCGATAATGGATGCGGTGTTTCCAACAACAACCTGTTCGGAAACAATGGCTGCAGTATTATCTGGATTCTGCTTCTCCTCTCCTGCTGCGGCGGATGTGGATGTGGAAACAACAACAATGGCTGCAATTCCGACTGCTGGCTCGTTCTGATTCTTCTGTTCTGCTGCGGCGGATGGAACAACAACGGCTGTGGATGCGGCAACAGCAATAACTGTGGATGCGGCTGCTGACCTTTTTTCAGTCTTCCCAGATGTTCGGGCAGAAAAAGCCCCGGGTGCGGATCAACCGCCCCGGGGCTTTTTTTCACCAGAATTCTCTTTCAGCGAAACCGTTTCGGTTTCCGTGCTTCTCTTTCCCGCTTTTCCATCTCTTCTCTTTTTTCTTTTTTTCTCATACATTCCAGATCTATTTCATAAAAGGCATTCCCTTCGAGTACCTGTTTTCTTTTTGCTGTTTCTTTTCCATCCATTTTCCGGCGGTCTCCTTTTTCTTTCTTCCTCTTATCATATGTTTTTTCCCGCCTTCTGTCATTTTTTCCGGCCTGGAACATAAGATAAAGAGAAATAAAAAGACAAATGCAGGAATGCTGCCAGGAAGGATCTTAATTTGAATCAGGAACAGGAACAAAATGTGGAACAGATGACACCGCTGGACCAGATGATCGCACAGGATCAGCTTCAGATGCTGAAGGCTGCCATTCCCTACGCCTCCTTCGGCCTGCAGCCCTCCCTTGCGATTTTGAGCAAATGGCTCGAGCTCCAGCGGACCATTCAGCTTTTTTCCCGTCCGGCCGACCTTTCCATGATGTCTGTTGATGCCCCGCACGTCTCTCCGCTTGAGATGCTGCAGGATATTTCCCGTTTTGCCGCCGGTCCGCAGCGGGATCTTCTCTCCCAGATGTTTCAGACCATGCAGATGGTCCAGATGCTTCAGAATATAAATCCCGGAAATGAGGAGGATCTGCTATGAGTTCAGATGATAAGCAAAACGACTGGTCGCAGGACCCCTCTCTTTCCGGAATTGACTTCGCCCGGCTTCAGGCACTGCAGCAGATGGCCTCTCAGAGCCGCGGAAAATCCCAGGCGGAAATGATGCCGTTTCTTCTCTCCCTGATGCAGGGAAATCAGGGCGGCGCACAGTTTTCCGCCTCCGAGGCGGACCTGATCATCTCTGCCATCAAAGCCGGAAAATCCAAACAGGAAGCGGCAAAAATTGACCAGATGGTACGCCTCTTCCGCTCCGCTGCTTCCGGGAAAAAACGCTGAAAAACTACAAACCAAAAAACGCTGCCGGTCTGGAATCCCAAACCGGTCAGCGTTTTTATTCTGTGCTTTTTCCTGCCTAGTTCTGCATGGAAAGCACGTTTTTATTTTTTACCAGGTAATCAATCAGAGAAACAACGGTCAGAATCAATGCAACCCAGATCAGCACGGTATTCAGCACGGAAAGTGCCGGAATGTCGGCGATCAGAAGAATGATCATAATCATCTGGCTGATTGTTTTCGATTTTCCCCACCAGCTTGCTGCGATGACAATTCCATTGTCCGAAGCAACCAGGCGGAAACCGCTGATGATAAATTCTCTTGCGATGATAATAATAACCATCCACGCCGGAAGCTTGTCCAGCTCTACAAAGCAGATCAGTGCAGAGCATACCAGCAGCTTATCTGCCAGCGGATCCATAAACTTTCCGAAATCGGTAATCAGATTGTCACGTCTTGCAATGTAGCCGTCCAGAGTATCCGTGATGCTGGCAGCGGCAAAGATTACCAGTGCAATCCATTTGGACGCGCTTCCGCCCACGCCAGACAGCAGGAAGAACACGAAAAACGGAATCATAATTACCCGCAGAATCGTTAATTTGTTTGGTAAATTCATTGGCTTATCTCTCCTATCAGATCATATTCCAGAGCACCGGTAATTTTCACTCTTACGAAGTCGCCGGATACGAGTGTTTCCGGTGTATTGACAAATACATAGCCGTCTACACCCGGTGCGTCCGCCTGGCTTCTGCCACATAGGCATCCTCATCCGCCACTTTGCCCTCGATCATAACAAGAAGCTCCTGGCCGATCCTGCGCTCGCCGAGTTCTGCAGAGATATCCTGCTGCAGCTCCATCAGTTCTGCCTGACGGTCCAGTTTTACCTCCTCGTCGATCTGATGCTCCATCGCAGCAGCCGGTGTTCCCTCCTCCGGAGAGTAGGTGAATACGCCGAGACGGTCGAACTCCATGTCGTTGATAAACTCGAGGAGTTCTTTGTGCTGCTCTTTTGTCTCTCCCGGGAATCCTGTGATCAGCGTGGTGCGCAGTGTGATATCCGGCATCTCGCTTCTCAGGAAATCAATTTTGTCGATCAGCTCCTGTTTGGATGTTCTGCGACCCATGCGGCGCAGGATCTCATCGTTGGCATGCTGAATCGGCAGATCCAGGTAGTGACAGACTTTCGGCTCTTCCTTCATCGTCTGAACGAGTTCCGGATAGATGTCCTCCGGATAGCAGTACAGAATCCGAATCCAGTAGAGCTCCTGAATTTTGCAGAGCTCTTTTAACAGAAGGTGGAGAGACGGCTTTCCGTACAGATCGATACCATAAATGGTTGTCTCCTGCGCAACGAGAACGAGCTCTTTGACACCCTGTTCTGCCATCGTCTTCGCTTCTGCTATCAGTTCCTCCATCGGAACGGAGCGGTACGGTCCGCGCAGCTTCGGAATGATGCAGTAGGTACAGTGCTTGTCACAGCCCTCTGCAATTTTCAGATATTCGTAATGGCCGCCTGTCGTTACAACGCGCTGTGCGTCAATTTTCGGCAGTCCTTTCAGATCGGCATACTCCTGGAAGCGGTCGCCGCCGAGGACATCCTGAATGGCATCCAGGATTTTGTCATAGCTGTTCGTTCCAAGTACGGCGTCAACCTCCGGAATCTCCTCAATGATTTCATCGCGGTAGCGCTCTGCCATACAGCCCGTTACCAGAAGAACCTTACAGCTTCCCGCTGTACGGTACTTCGCCATTTCAAGAATATTTTGAATGCTTTCTTCTTTGGCGTCGTGGATAAAGCAGCATGTGTTTATCACGATAACCTCTGCATCTTCCTCGGAATCGGTGATCTCGAAGCCATGCTCTACCAGAAGACCCAGCATATGCTCGGAATCTACCAGGTTTTTATCGCATCCAAGGGAAATAAACAGAATTTTCATATTATTCAATTACTGGCTCCTCTTTTGTTTCCTCTTCCGCTTCAACTTCAGATTCCGGAAGGATTGTAACCTCTCCTTTGTACATCTCCTCTACGGCGATGGAAAGCGGTTTCATGCCTTTTTTCACTTTTACAAGCGGTTCAGCTCCGCCGATGATCTGTCTTGCACGTTTGCTTGTTGCAAGTACCAGAGAGTAACGGCTGCTGACAACCGGTGCCTCGTCCAGATCCTGGCCCTCGTTAATAGTTGCAATCAGTTCCTGATAAGATGGATGAATCATAATAAATGCTCCTTTCTATTTTTCCAGACTTTTTTTCATCTGTTCGATAAAGTCTTTCTGGTTGCTGCTCATGAAATGCTGGCTCTGAATGGTCTCATGCATCTGTTTTACGCAGGTTTCGAGGTCGTCGTTGATCAGGACATAATCGTACTGGTCCATGCCCTGTGCTTCCTCTTTTGCACGCTCCATTCTGCCTTTGATGACTTCTTCTGTTTCCGTTCCGCGTCCCCGGAGGCGTCGTTCCAGCTCCTCGGCGGTCGGCGGTGTGATGAACACAAGAAGGGTGTCCGGACGTTTTTCCTTGACCTGAAGTGCTCCCTGGATTTCAATCTCAAGCAGAACATCTTTTCCGGCATCCAGCTGCTCCTCTACGTATGCCTTCGGCGTTCCGTAGGAATGTTTTACGTAACGCGCATACTCGAGGAAGGCATCCTCTTCTACCATGCGGTCAAACTCTTCTTCTGTACGGAAAAAGTACGATACGCCGTCTTCCTCGCCCGGACGCGGGTCTCTTGTGGTGACGGAGATGGACAGCGCATAGTTGTCGTACTCCTCCATCAGGCGTTTCATCAGTGTTCCTTTTCCTGCTCCGGAAAAACCGGATACTACAGTAAGTATTCCTCTACTCATTTTCAGATTCCCCTCGCTCTTTTTCTGTTTCCCAGCCGCCGTTGAATCTGCGGCTGATCGTTTCCGGCTGCAAAGCCGAAAGGATGATAAATTCTTCTCCGGTGATGAGCACTGCTTTCGTGCGTCTTCCCTGCGTCGCATCGATGATGCGGTTGCTTTCCTTTGCACGCTGCACCATACGCTTGACGGGTGCCGCCTCGGGACTCACCACTGCTATTATTTTATCCGAATTTACGACATTGCCGAATCCGATGTTGATCAGTTTTGCCACAATCCGTCCTTTCCTGTACCTTCTGAAGTCTTTTTCAGAAAATACATCTACCCATACAGATTTATTATAATTCATTCAGAAAGCCTAGTCAAATCTTTTTTTCTGTATTATAATGAAAATACCAGAATTTCAAACAAAGGAGATATTTTCTATGGCTTTTGATGGAATTACCATTGCAAATATTGCACAGGAACTGAATCAGACCATCGTCGGCGGAAAGATCAACAAGATCGCACAGCCGGAAAACGACGAGCTGATGATTACAATAAAAAACAACCGTACCGTTTACCGTCTTCTCCTCTCGGCAAGTGCTTCGCTTCCGCTGATCTACCTGACGGACAACAATAAGCCCGGCCCGATGACCGCACCGAATTTCTGTATGCTGCTCCGCAAACACATCGGCAGCGCCCGCATTCTCTCCGTTACCCAGCCGGGACTCGAGCGTATTCTTATTTTTGAGCTCGAGCATTTGAACGAACTCGGCGATATCTGCCGCAAGAAGCTGATTGTGGAGATCATGGGAAAACACAGCAACCTGATCTTCTGTCAGGAGGACAATACGATCCTTGACAGTATCAAACATATTTCCGCCAACATGAGTTCTGTCCGTGAGGTTCTTCCGGGCCGCACCTGGTTCATTCCGCACACGCAGGATAAGAAAGATCCGCTCACGATCACAGAAGAAGAATTTTTCGATTTCGTCTGCACGAAACCGATGGCTGCCGCAAAGGCAATCTACACTTCCCTTACCGGCTTCAGCCCGCTGATGGCGGAGGAAGTCTGCTGCCGCGCCGGCATCGACGGCGGATTTGCGGTCAATGCACTCGAAGAAAATGCGAAGCTTCATCTGTTCCGCACCTTCTCTTATCTGATTGAGGATATCAAAAACGGCGCATTTACGCCGAACATCGTATACCAGGCGATGAGCCGAAAGAATTTTCCGCACTGAAACTGACGCAGTATCAGGATTTGCGGGAGGAAACATACGATTCGATCTCCGGTGTACTGGAAACATACTATGCCATGAAAAACCGCATCACCCGCATCCGTCAGAAATCTTCCGATCTGCGCCGTGTCGTCAATACCGCACTCGAACGGAATGTCAAAAAATACGACCTGCAGCAGAAACAGTTAAAAGACACCGACAAGCGGGAAAAATACCGGATTTACGGTGAGCTTTTAAATACGTACGGCTACAGCTGCCAGCCGGGCGATACTTCGCTGAAAGCCGTCAATTACTATAACGGCGAGGAAATCACGATTCCGCTCGACGGAACGCTCTCTGCCGGCGAAAATGCGAAAAATACTTCGACCGCTACGGAAAGCTGAAGCGGACCCGTGAGGCACTCGAAGAACTTCTTGTCGAGACGAAAGAGGAAATCGACCATCTCGAATCCATCAGCACGGCGCTTGATATTGCGCTCGATGAGGCGGATCTGGTGCAGTTAAAAGAAGAGCTGATCGAGTACGGCTACATCCGCCGCAAGGGACCGACAGGGAAAAAGCAGAAAATCACCTCCCATCCGTTCCACTACCGCTCTTCCGAGGGCTTTGACATTTATGTCGGCAAGAACAACTTCCAGAACGAGGAACTTTCGTTTAAATTCGCCTCCGGCAACGACTGGTGGTTCCACGCGAAAGGCCAGCCGGGCAGCCATGTCATCGTAAAGACGAACGGTAAAGAGCTGCCGGATTCCGTCTACGAAGAGGCCGCTGCTCTCGCCGCCTATTACTCGAAAGGCAGACAGGCACCGAAGGTGGAAATCGACTACACCTTAAAGAAAAACCTGCGCAAACCAAACGGAAGCAAACCGGGTTTCGTTGTTTATTACACCAATTACTCCATGATGGCGGAGCCGAACATCCGCAATCTTCAGGAAATACAGGACTGAATTCAGAATACAAAAGACTTTTCGCACATTCCTATCTGTTCCTCTTTGCGAAAAGTCTTTTTTTCGTAAAATTTAATACTTCCTTCATTTCTTTTTCGATGCTCTATGGTATACTTCTTAGTATGGAAAAAGATTCCAGACGTGATCTTTTTCAACCAAACCACAGTGAGGCTGTCTCTTCTTTATCAGGACAGCCGGAGAGGAATATAACTGTTATGAACAAAACAATTCCCGAAATCATTCACCGCCGTGTTCCAACGACGCGCTATGAGGCAGACCCTTCCAAAGGCCTTTCCGCCGAGCAGGTTGCCGAGTACCGCGAGAACGGCTGGACCAACTGCGCGGTGGAACCTCCGTCCAAGACAACGGCCGAGATCGTAAAGAGCAATGTCTGTACGTATTTCAACCTGATTTTTCTGATTATTGCCATCTTTCTGATCCTTGCCGGTTCGTTCCGGGATCTTACGTTTCTGCCGGTCATCATCGCGAACACGCTGATCGGCATTGTACAGGAAATCAAGGCGAAAAAGACGCTGGAAAAGCTGTCTGTTTTAAACGCGCCGAAGGCTACTGCGATCCGTGACGGTGCTGAGGTAACACTCGCCGCGGAGGATCTCGTACTCGATGATATTGTTGTATTTACCGCAGGAAAACAGATCTGCGCTGATGCTGTCGTGCTTGAAGGTGAGGTACAGGTCAACGAATCGCTGCTTACCGGTGAATCCGATGAGATTACCAAGCGCCCGGGCGACGAGCTAATGTCCGGAAGTTTTATCGTCTCCGGAAGCTGCAAGAGCCGTCTGACCCAGGTCGGTGAAGATTCCTACATTTCCCGTCTGACCCTCGAGGCAAAGGCCATGAAAGAGGGCGAACAGTCCGAGATGATCCGCTCCCTCAACAAGCTGGTAAAGGTTGTCGGCATTCTGATCATTCCGATCGGTCTTCTGCTCTTCGGCCAGCAGTTTTTCGTCTCCCACGAAGCGTTCCGTGAGAGCATTACCTCGATGGTGGCCGCCGTGCTCGGCATGATCCCAGAAGGTCTTTACCTGCTTGCGAGCGTTGCCCTTGCCGTCAGCGTTATGCGTCTGGCTTCGCAGAAGGTTCTCGTGCATGATATGAAATGTATCGAGACGCTGGCTCGCGTCAACGTGCTCTGTGTCGATAAGACGGGAACCATCACCGAGACAAATATGAAAGTACATGACCTGATTCTGGTCGGCTCCAGTTCAGTCCCTGATACAGAATCCGGCGAAAATGCTCCCGCACCGCAGAAAGAAGAGCTTTCCCTTGCGGTCGGTGATTTCGCATCTGCCATGTCAAACGACAACATTACTATGGCGGCACTGAAAGAATATTTTAAAGACAACAACGGCAGAACTGCCGTTCGATGACTTCGTTCTCCTCGGAATTCAAGTATTCCAGTGTGACATTTTCGGATGTCTCCTACGTGCTCGGTGCCCCGGAGTTCGTTCTCCGCGATGATTTTGCACGCTATCAGAGTGAAATTGAAGCGTATACCTCAAAGGGATTCCGTCTCCTCGTCTTCGGCACATCCGAAACTGTACCGGATGGAAAAGCACTCTCCAGCCGTGTCACGCCGCTTGGCTACGTGCTTCTCTCCAATCCGATCCGAAAAGAAGCACCGGAAACGTTCCGCTACTTTGAAGATCAGGGTGTCCATGTCAAGGTCATCTCCGGTGATACTCCGGTAACGGTATCTGAGGTTGCCCGCCAGGCAGGGATTGCACACGCAGAGGATTATATTGATGCTTCCACTCTAAAGACACCGGAAGAGCTCGAAGAAGCAATCCTGAAATACACCGTGTTCGGCCGTGTCACACCAGACCAAAAACGCCAGTTTGTCCAGGCTTTAAAGAAAAACGGCAAGACCGTTGCGATGACCGGCGATGGTGTCAACGATGTGCTCGCATTAAAGGATGCCGACTGCTCCGTTGCGATGGCATCCGGAAGTGACGCTGCCGCACAGGCTGCACAGCTCGTTCTGCTGGACAACGACTTTTCGAAGATGCCTTCTGTCGTACTGGAAGGCCGCCGCGTTGTCAACAACCTGCAGCGCTCGGGAACGCTGTTCCTGGTAAAGAACATTTTCTCGTTCCTGCTGTCCATCTTCTCACTGATCTCGATGGTGACGTATCCGCTGGAGCCGTCCCAGATCTCGCTGATCAGTATGTTTACGATCGGTATTCCAGGCTTCCTGCTCTCGCTAATGCCGAACAAAAACCGGATCGAGGGCCACTTTATCACGAACATTCTGACACGGGCCCTGCCTGCGGCGCTGACCGACTTTTTGATGGTCGCAACACTCGTCGTCTTCGGCCAGGAATTTGCGGTCGGCTCGGAAGATATTTCGACCGCTGCCACCGTACTGCTCGCCATTGTCGGTTTTATGATTCTCTACCGGATCAGCAAGCCGCTCAACTGGATGCGCTGGACGATCCTGATCGGCTCGATTATTGCCTTCATTTTCTGCAGTACCTATCTGAACCAGCTGTTCGCCATTTCTGATATGTCCAGAAAATGTATCATGCTGCTGGTCGTATTCTCTGTCGCAACAGAGCCGGTTCTGCGATATTTGAGCATCCTCGTGGATTCCATTTCCTCTTTTTACCGGAAGCAGAAAATTTTCTTCCTGCGAAAACGGGAAGCGAGAAAAGCGAAATAAAACGTAAAACCAAACATCAAAAATGCCGTACAGCGTTGGAAATTTTTCTCCGCCTGTACGGCATTTTTTGATTTACCAATCACAGTTTCTTACTTTCTCATCTCCGGATCTTCCGCGTAATGCGTCCGCTCGCCGCCGATGTATTTCGGTCTTGTCCGCGCGCAGACAACGTGCGCATCTCCGATCATTTTCTGCGATACCCGGACCGGAACGGCTACTGCCTTCAGCTGCATGCCGATCAGCACATCACCGATATCAATACCTGCATGCGCCTGCACACGCTCTACGGTGACAGCGTCCTCCAATCCATAGTATGCCGCCATCGCAAACGATCCGCCGCCATGCAGCCACGGTACCGCGCAGACCGGCTCGTAACCATATTTTTCTGCCGCCGCACGCTCCAGAACAACCGCACGGTTCAGATGCTCACAGCACTGCGCCGCCAGATACAGCCCGTGCTCCTTCGTACACGCACACAGCGCCTCAAACACCGCCTGCCCGATCTCCTGGCTGGAATCCGTTCCGAGCTTACTGTTGTGAATTTCACTCGAAGAACATCCCACTACCAGAATCTGTCCCGGTTTCATCTGCGCTGTCGTAATCAGCTCCTCTGCGACGGCACGCGCTTCCTGTCTGATTGTTTCAAGATCCATTTTGTATCCCTCCTTGCTAAACAGCAATATTTGTGCAAAAGGAGACTGACTCTTTTTCCAAGAATCAGCCTCCTTTCTTCAGCTTACATAATTATTATTTCTGAACGATATTCACAATTCTTCCCGGTACGTAAATTTCTTTTACGATGTTTCCGGTCAGTTTGTCTGCAACTGCCTCTTTTGCAGCGGCGATTGCGGTCTCTTTATCTGCGTCTTTGGCGATTTTGATCGTTCCGCGCATTTTGCCGTTGATCTGAACAGCGATCTCGGCTACTGCCTCTACGGTCTTCTCCTCGTCAAACTCCGGCCATGCGGTCTGATACAAACGGCCTTCGTATCCAAGGTCTGCCCACAGCTCCTCGGTCATATGCGGTGCAACCGGATTCAGCAGGATCAGAAGGGTTTCGAACTCTTTTCTCGTTACTTTTCCGGCTTTGTAGAACTCGTTGACCAGGGTCATCATGGCTGCGATCGCTGTGTTGTATTTCAGGGACTCATAGTCGCTGGATACTTTCTTGATGGTCTGGTGCATTTTGGACTCCAGCTCTTTGGAGTAGGATCTCCGTCTACCAGGCTGTCCTGCAGTTTCCATACACGTTCGAGGAAACGACGGCATCCTTTTACGCCTTCCTGAGACCAGGATGCACTTAAGTCGAAGGCACCGATGAACATCTCGTACGTACGCAGGGTATCTGCACCGAACTCAGCTACGATATCATCCGGGTTGACAACGTTTCCACGGGATTTACTCATCTTCTCGCCGTTCTCGCCGAGGATCATTCCGTGGGAAGTACGTTTCTGATACGGTTCCGGGCAGGTAACTACGCCCTGATCGTACAGGAATTTATGCCAGAAACGGGAATACAGAAGGTGAAGGGTGGTGTGCTCCATTCCTCCGTTGTACCAGTCAACCGGCAGCCAGTATTTCATAGCTTCTTTGCTTGCCAGAGCCTCTTTGTTCTTCGGATCGGTATAGCGGATGTAATACCAGGAAGAACCAGCCCACTGCGGCATGGTATCGGTCTCACGTTTTGCAGGTCCTCCGCAGCACGGGCAGGTGGTGTTGACCCAGTCTGTCATGGCAGCCAGCGGAGACTCGCCGTTATCGGTCGGCATGTAGCTCTCTACATCCGGCAGCTCCAGCGGAAGAGATTCTTCCGGAACCGGAACGTAACCGCATTTGTCGCAGTGTACGATCGGAATCGGCTCACCCCAGTAACGCTGACGGGAGAATACCCAGTCACGCAGCTTATAGTTTGTTTTTGCTTTTCCAACGTGGTTCTCTTCGAGCCACTCAAGAATTTTCTTTTTTGCTTCCGCAACGGAAAGTCCGTTCAGGAACCGGAGTTGACAAGAGTTCCCTCTGCAACGTCGGTGTAAACTTCGTTCTGTACGTCGCCGCCTGCAACAACCTCGATGATCGGCATGTTGAATTTCTTTGCGAACTCCCAGTCACGCTCATCGTGTGCCGGTACTGCCATGATGGCGCCGGTGCCGTAGCTCATCAGTACATAATCGGAAATCCAGATCGGGATCTCCTTTCCATTAACCGGGTTGACTGCGGAAAGTCCGTCGATCATGACACCGGTCTTGTCTTTTGCAAGCTCGGAACGCTCGAAATCGGATTTTCTGGCTGCCATCTCACGGTATGCGCAGACCTCATCCCAGTTCTTGATCTCATCTTTGTACTGGTCGATGTACGGATGCTCCGGGGAGAGTACCATGTACGTAACACCGAACAGGGTATCCGGGCGTGTGGTGTAGATGGTCAGCTTCTCCGGTTTATCTTTCAGAGAGAAATCAACCTCTGCTCCGTGGGAACGTCCGATCCAGTTTTTCTGGGAAGTTTTGACACGCTCAATATAGTCAACGCCGTCCAGACCGTCGATCAGCTTGTCTGCATACTCGGTGATCTTCAGCATCCACTCGCTCTTTACTTTGCGGACAACCGGGCTTCCGCAGCGCTCGCACACGCCGTTTACAACTTCCTCGTTTGCAAGACCTACCTTACAGGAAGTACACCAGTTGATCGGCATCTCTTTTTTATATGCCAGTCCGGCTTTGAAAAGTTTCAGGAAAATCCACTGGGTCCAGTGATAGTATTCCGGATCCGTCGTGTTGATCTCTCTGTCCCAGTCGAAGGAATATCCAAGAGACTGAAGCTGGTCTTTGAAGTGATGTACGTTGTTTTTGGTAACGATCTTCGGATGGATGTGGTTCTTGATCGCATAGTTCTCAGTCGGAAGACCAAATGCATCCCATCCCATCGGATACAGAACGTTGTAACCCTGCATTCTGCGCTTTCTGGCTACGATGTCCAGTGCAGTGTACGGACGCGGATGGCCTACGTGAAGTCCCTGTCCTGACGGATACGGAAACTCAACGAGTGCGTAGTATTTCGGTTTTGTATAATCATCTGTGGCGGCAAAGGCTTTTTCATCCTGCCAGATCTTCTGCCACTTTTTTTCAATGTCCTGTGGCTCATATCTTTTACTCATAGGTAACCTCCTGCATGTTCAAGTTCAAAGTTCTTTTTTCTCACACCGCCGCATAGGACAGCATGCGCATTTGAACATATAGCTGTATTCTATCACTCTTTCCCTGTTTTTACAATTTATTTTTTCCTATATCCTCCGTTTTTCTTCAAAAACCGCAGAAAAATCCGGTTTCCGGGCGAATTCTGCTCCCGAAACCGGATTTTCTCTGTTTTATCACACTATTTTATAAAGCTTTATTCTTCTGCTTTTTCAACCTTCGAAGCTCTTGCCTCAATCTCTTTTGCCTGGATATCGGACGGAGCCTGCTCATATCTCGCAAACTCATAGGAGAAATCACCGCTTCCGCCTGTCATGGAGCGGAGTGTTGTGCCGTATCCGTAGATCTCAAGTTCCGGAACATCAGCCTCGATAATCGTATGACCCTTGTGATCCGGGTTCATGCCGAGCACACGGCCACGGCGTTTGTTGAGATCGCCCATGATATCGCCGGTGTATTTATCGTCTACCGTGATCTTCATCGAAACGATCGGCTCAAGGAGAACCGGGGATGCTTCCATAAAGCCTTTCTTGAACGCCTGGATCGCTGCGGTCTTGAATGCCATCTCGGAGGAGTCTACCGGATGATAAGAACCATCATACAGAACGGCTTTGACGCCGACTACCGGATAAGCAGCCAGAGGGCCTTTCTGTACGGCTTCCTGGATACCTTTTTCAACAGCCGGGAAGTAGTTCTTCGGAACGGCGCCGCCGACAACTTCCTGCTCGAAAACGTATGGTTTCTCGAGATCTCCGGAAGCGGAGAAGCGCATTTTTACATGACCGTACTGGCCGTGGCCGCCGGACTGTTTTTTGTATTTTGCTTCTACATCCGAATTTTTGCGGATCGTCTCGCGGAAGGCTACCTCGGACGGGACAGCTCTACTTCTACTTTGTAGCGCTCCAGCAGCTTGCTGACGATAATATCGATGTGCTGATCGCCCATGCCGTACAGCAATGTCTGATGGTTTGCAGAATCATTGACTGCCTTCATAGTCAGGTCTTCCTGCATCATCTTGGCAAAGGCCTGGGAGATCTTATCTACATCGGCTTTGTTCTTCGGTTTATATCGTTTTGCGGTGTACGGAGTCGAAACATCCGGTTTTCCGTAGCGGACCTGATTGTTCTTTGTCGCAAGGGAATCGCCGGTTCTTGCATCGCCGAGTTTTGCGATGGCACCGATATCTCCTGCATGAAGCTCCGGTACTTCGATCGGCTTGGAGCCTTCGAGCACGTACAGCTTGCTCAGTTTTTCTTCGGATTCCTGATCTACATTATAGAGCACATCATCGCTTTTAATAACGCCGGAGCAAACCTTAATCATTGAATATTTTCCAAGGAACGGATCCACGATCGTCTTGAAAATGGTCGCGCTCTTCGGTTTCGCGAAGTCGTAATTTGCCTCGAAAATTTCGTTCGTATTGAGATTGATGCCGGCACACGGACGGGTGGACGGATCCGGGAAGTATCCGCAGATATCATCCAGAAGGTTCGATACGCCCTGCAGATTGACCGGGGAGCCCATGCATACCGGAACGATGGTGCCGTCTCCTACGTTCATGGCAAGCGCTGCGGAAATCTCTGCTACCGAGAACTCTTCTCCGCCAAAGTAGCGGTCCATAAACTCTTCACTTGTTTCTGCCACAGATTCCATCAGGGTTTCACGGTACTTCTCCAGATATTCTACGGAGTAATCCGGAATCGGGCATTCTTCTTTTTTATCTTTTTCGATATATCTGCGGCCTTTGTTCTTTACAATATTGATATATCCTACAAATTTACCGTTTTCACGCAGAGGCATATGAAGCGGTGCGATTCGTTTTCCGTACAGTTCGGTGAGCTGCTCAACGACTTCTCGGTAGCTGACATCGTCCTGATCCATTTCCGTTACGAAGATCATACGCGGAAGATTGTATTTCTCGCAGAGTTCCCATGCTTTCTGGGTTCCGACCTGCACGCCGGCCTTTCCGGATACCACGATTACAGCGGCATCTGCTGCGGAAGCGGCTTCCTGTGCTTCTCCTACGAAATCAAACATTCCAGGAGTATCCAGAACATTGATCTTATTTTTTCCCCATACGACCGGGACAAGCGTTGTGGAAATAGAGCATTTGCGCTTGATTTCTTCTTTGTCAAAATCGCTGACGGTATTTCCGTCTGTCACTTTTCCGAGACGGTTTGTCATACCGGAAAGATAAGCCATAGCTTCGGTCAGACTTGTCTTTCCGGAGCCGCTGTGCCCCAGCAGCACCACATTTCTGATTCGGTCAGTTCTAAAAACGTCCATATGTAATACCTCCCATGTAAGTAAATTTGCAGATTGCAAGGCCGCTCTTATTCGCCTTTCTGCTTTTTATCAAGATTCACGTCTTCCGTTCCTCTTATCATAGTCACTATTCTACTAAAGTTTTTGCTTTTTTGCAAGTATATTATTCATATTTCACAATATATTTCTGAATTTTTAAATTTTATATGTATTTTAGCTGGTTATTCTGCCTTTCTTCCGCTTTTCTGTCTGGCTTTTCTGTGGAATCTGCCGGATTTTGCAAAACAAGCAAAATTGCTGCCTTTCAAAAATGCTTTGTCACTTTAAAGCAAGAAATCTTTGACATTTGATTTCAGATGCTTTACAATGTCTTTTATACGATTTACCTACGAAAATTGTCAGAAAGGACTACTTGAATTATGTGTGATACATCCGAAAGAATCTGTATCGGCTTTATCGGCCTTGGCCTCATCGGCGGCTCCATTGCAAAAACCCTCAGAAAGGTTCACCCGGAGTATAAACTGATGGCCTACTGCCGCACCAAAGCGACAATCGAAGAGGCAATTCAGGAAGGCGTGATTGATATCGCGCTGGAAGAACGGGACGACCGCTTTGCCGACTGTGACTATATCTTCTTATGTGCTCCTGTCAGCACCAACATCTCCTATCTTCCGTTCGTGAAAGGCATCGCAAAACCGGGCTGTATCATCACAGACGTCGGAAGTGTAAAAGGAGAAATCCATCAGGCGGTTGAGACCCTCGGCATGACGCACCAGTTTATCGGCGGCCATCCGATGGCAGGCTCCGAAAAGACGGGATATTCCAGCGCCACCGATTACCTGCTGGAAAATGCTTACTATATGATTACACCCGGACCAGATGTTGAGATCGCGACAGTTTCCGCTTTCGTTGATCTTGTCCAGTCCTTAAAGGCGATCCCGATGGTTTTAACATACGAAGAGCACGACTACATCACCGCAGGTGTCAGTCATCTGCCGCATATCGTTGCCGCTACCCTGGTCAATGCACTCGCATCCCTGGACACACCGGAAGAGCAGATGAAAACCGTTGCTGCAGGCGGCTTCAAGGACATCACCCGCATCGCTTCCTCCTCCCCGGAGGTATGGCAGCAGATCTGTCTCTCAAACCAGAAGCAGCTCTCGAATGTGCTGGATTCCTATATCCGCCTTCTCGTCCAGGCAAAATACCTGGTTGACAACAAAAAAGGCCACGAGCTCTACAATATGTTTGAGAGTTCCCGCGAATACCGGAATTCCATGGAAGATTCTTCCTATGGACCGACAAAGAAAGAATACGTCGTTTACTGCGACCTGCTCGATGAAGCCGGCGGAATCGCAGCCGTTACAACAATTCTTGCCATCAACCAGATCAGTATTAAAAATATCGGCATTACGCATAACCGCGAGTTCGAAGAGGGTGCTCTCCGCATTGAATTTTATGAAGAGCAGGCAGGCATTCTTGCCCGGAAGGTCTTAAAAGACCATGGCTATACCATTCATATCCGCAATTAAAAGCGCGTATATCTTGACAGGAGGAAGTTACGTTATGCAGTTCCAGAAAGCAGTACGTCCTCTGCGCGGAGAAATCTCCGTGCCGGGCGATAAATCCATTTCCCACCGCGCCGTCATGTTCGGTGCCATTTCAGAGGGAACCACAGAAGTCACAAACTTTTTACAGGGTGCCGACTGTCTCTCCACCATCTCCTGCTTCCGCAGTATGGGCATTGAGATCGAGAACACGCCGGAGCGCATCCTCATTCATGGAAAAGGTCTGCACGGGCTTTCGGCTCCGTCCGCCGTTCTCGACTGCGGAAACAGCGGAACAACGACACGCCTGATCTCCGGCATTCTTGCCGGCCAGAACTTTTCCAGTACACTGACCGGTGACGCCTCCATTCAGAAACGGCCGATGGGACGCATCATCAATCCGCTGACCCAGATGGGCGCTTCCATCCGCAGTATTCCGGAAAACGGCTGTGCGCCGCTTGCGATCAACGGCCATCCGCTCCACGCCATCTCCTATCTTTCGCCGGTCGCATCCGCACAGGTCAAATCGTGTGTCCTGCTTGCCGGACTGTATGCTGACGGAAAAACAAGCGTTACCGAACCGGCTCTTTCCAGAAACCATACGGAGCTGATGCTGAAATTCTTCGGCGCCGACGTTGCCTCCGAAGGGCTGACCGCATCGGTTCTGCCGGACCCGGATCTCCATGGAAATCTCGTCCGTGTGCCGGGAGATATTTCCTCCGCCGCCTACTTCATCGCCGCCGCGCTGATAGTTCCAGGCTCTGAGGTGCTCTTGAAAAATGTCGGCATCAACCCGACCCGCGACGGTATGCTCCGCGTCTGCCGCGCCATGGGTGCTGACATCACACTTCTGAATGAGCAGAACTCCGGCGGAGAACCGGTTGCAGACCTTCTCGTGCGCTATACGCCGTCTCTTTCCGGCACCGTCATCGAGGGCGAACTGATCCCGACCCTGATCGATGAAATCCCGATCATCGCGGTTCTTGCCGCCACAGCGAACGGTACAACCGTGATCCGGAATGCGGAGGAGCTGAAAGTCAAAGAATCGAACCGTCTTGATATCATGGTAAACGAACTCACCGCGATGGGTGTTTCCCTGGAAGGCACGGACGACGGCATGATCATTGAGGGCGGAAAACCGTTCCACGGCGCCCAAATCGACAGCCGCCTCGACCACCGCATTGCGATGTCGTTTGCAATCGCTTCGCTTGCCGCAGAGACACCGACGGAAATCCTGCGCGCCGGCTGTGTGGATATCTCGTATCCGACATTCTACCAGGATCTGGCACGGCTGCAGGCATAAAAAACGTTTAAACAAAAAATGGATTGTGAAGATCATTTCCTCACAATCCATTTTTTTGCTTTTACCCTGTTCTTCCGGCCGTTCCAACCGTTTCTCCCTGCCGTACCCGCGTTTCGATTCCAAGCCGCGAATAATTCCAGATCCGTTTTTCCGGCACTGCGCTTCCCTTCTGTGCCAGAACGATCACTGTCGAACCACCGAAGGCAAAATAGCCTTTCTCTTCGCCGCGCTGTACACTTCTCGCCGCTCCGGCATTTTCATTGACAATCTTTCCGACCATCATCGCGCCGACCTCCATCTGCAGCAGTGTGCCGAAATTTGCGGACTGCAACAGCGTGTAGGTTCTCGTATTTTCTTTATAGATCGGGCAAAAATCATTCGCCGCCGGATTGACCGTGTGGAGCACACCCTCAATCCGCCGTTCCGTCGAGCAGACGCCGTCATCAACAAAGAGATACCGGTGATAATCGTCCACGGAAAGCCGAAACAGAAATAACGTTCCGCCCTCATACCGTTTTGCCAGCTTCCGGTCGCGCAGAAGCTGTTCCAGCGTATATTCTGTGTTCTTGATCTCAAACTTCCCATTCTCATGAATCGGATAAACCGTAAGCCGCGCATCACACGGCTGATAAAATCCTGCGGCGCATTGGAAAACGGACGTGCATCCATTTTCAGCTTCCGCACAAAGAAATCATTGAACGAGATAAACTGCTTTGCGGTACATTCCTTCAGTGAAATATGATTTTTCTTTACAAACGGTGCAATCAGCGGCACCGATAAGCGGCTGTCCAGAAAGCAGCCTGCCGCACGAGATACAAATGACTGAACCAGCGGCTGCATCGCGGCTCTTCCGGCGGCATGGCTGTACATCATGTGTAGAAAACGGTCCTGCAGATCATTTTCCTCGCGGATCAGATCAAGCTTTGGATAATTTTTCCCCTGTTTTCGGTAAGGATAAGCGCAGAGTCTCAAACCGTTCTTCCTCCCTTCCAGATCAGAAGTCCGCGGAGCACAGCCACTCCAACGACCGCTACCAGCACAGCAAGCTCTTTATTCGTCGGCTTGCGGAAGCGGAAATCCGTGATAAACAGAACGCCGACCGCCAGCACCAGCAGATGCAGCCAGATCAGAAAGTATCCGCGGCAGAGCGGTGCAAAGACGAACAGCAGCGGCAAAGCTACTGACATCGAGGTAATCGGCAGTCCCTGGTAATATTTCCGGTTCTCCGAAGTTTCATTCTGACGCTTCTCTTCCATCACGTTAAAATATCCCAGACGGATCACGCCCGCAAGACCGTAGAAAATAAGAATCGGAATGCTGTAAAAATGTGTCATGCCAAGCTCATAGCAGAGCACGATCGGAAAGACGCCGAAACAAACCACATCGCAGAGCGAATCGATCTGAATGCCGAACCGCTTTTCATCTTCGGTCCTGTTTTTCTTCGTCCGCGCAATTTTTCCATCGAACATATCGCACAGTCCGGAAAAAGCAAGACAAAAAATCGCCCAGTTAAAGTGTCCCCGCGTTGCAAGAAAAATGCCGCTGATGGACGATGCAAAGCTGATATATGTTAATATTACGGTATAATCATAGAACCCTATCATATGTAGTTCCCCCTCTTTTTTCTCTTTTCGTATTCCCGATCGTAAGCTGTGCGACGATGGTAAAGACTGCACTCACCAGCAGTTCCCCGTAGTAGCCGAGCCCTCTGGAAAGCACCATTGCCGGAAGAAGCAGCGTGCTTCCAAAGACCGGCGGGAAAATTTTCAGGAACAGTGTCTCGCTGATTCCCATTCCTCCCGGAAGCGGCAGCATGTCAACCGATACGGAAATGACCGCCTGCAGCAGCACAATGGCAATAAAGGAAATGCCTGATAAATGGAAGGCGCGGTATACAAACCATGTTGCTGCAAATAAAGCAAACCTCTGTACAAATGTAATCGCAAGGACATTGACCAGCACCATTTTGTGGGTGCCAAGATACGCTGCCGTATTCTGGTAGACTTCCATGGAAGCTTCCAGTTTTTTCAGGCGGCTTTCTTTTCGTTTCATCAAATGCAGTTTTTCCACGATTTTCAGTCCCAAAACCAGAATTGTCCGCGCAAGCGCCGGATGAAAAACCAGAATAAGCATGGCTGTGACACAGAAGACATTCAGACCGATTCCAAGATAGAAAACCGGAAGGATTTCCGTCAGATACCGGTGCAGGAAGCCCTGTCCGAACAGAACAAGCCCAAGTCCCACCACGACCAGCACCGCTTTGTAGGTGATCGTGACGATCATCAGAATCACCGTTGATACCGGAAGAGATATTTTCTCCTTTTTCATATAGTAGAGCTGCATCGGCTGGCCGCCGCTTGCGGACGGTGTGATACAGCTGAAAAAGAATCCGACGGAAGAAAACAGAAAACATGTCCGCCTCTTCACCGGAATCTGGAAGGAATGCATCATGTACCAGATGATGATCGATTCTCCCCAGATAAAAAACACGACACAGAGCAGTCCCGGCAGCAGCCACCGCACATCTGCCCGCCGCATTGCTTCCATCATTGCGCCAAGGTCTTCGCCGTGGAAAACACCGTATATCGTCAACGCAAAAATCACAACGAGAAAAACAGTATTCACGATCATTTTTTTCTTACTCTGCACGGCGTTTCCACCTCCTTCGTTCCAATATCATGCCATACCATGCACCAAGATGCGTGCGTCCCGCGATCTGCCACGTCACTTCTGCCAGAAGCGCTCCGCCAATCACATCTGCAATCACATGCTGCTTTGTTGTCAGCGTAGAGACAAACACGGCAAGTGCCGCCCAGAAAGAGAACCGCTGATACCAGCGCGGAATCTCCCGTCTGCTGCGGACTGCGATATAGCAGAACCAGCTGTTCAGGCAGTGAATCGATGGGAACAAATTGTCCGCCGCATCCATCTGGTAGAGCAAGGCAAGCATCTGATTCCAGAATCCCTGTTCCGGGATCGACGGCCTTACGTTCGTTGTCGGCAGCAGCAGATAAAATGCCATACAGACAAGCCGCGCCAGAACATCTGCTGCAAAGAACCGCCAGACAAACTCTTTCTCTCTGCTTGCGGCAATCAGATAATTTACAATCCAGACCAGATAACAGCCAAAATAAATCACGATCGTCCACGGGATCACCGGGATCTGCTGGTCCAGCACCGTTTCTATATTGTAATGTTTCCACGAACTGGTAAGCGGCCGCGTTCCAAAATAAGCGATAAAATTCGCTGTCAGCGTCAGAATTAGCGGCAGGATACCATAGTATGGAAACTTTCTTCTCTCGTCTCTCTTCAAAATCCGTCCTCCCTTGTCTCAAACACGTATCAGTATACGCAAAAACATTCCCTGACACAACCCAGTTCCGCTCGTTTTCAGAAACCTTAATAAAATCTTCTGTTTTTCGGCAGGGAAAAAGAAAGATTTAGAGGATTCGCAGAGAAAAAAACGACCATATAGGGCTTCACGGGTGTTCCTATATGGTCGTTTTCTTTCAGCATCGTATTTTTGTCATAAACGAATTTTTTATTCAATCATCATGCATCGCCGAAGGAGAAAAAGCGGTATTTTTCTCTTACAGCCTCTTCATAAGCTGCCATAATATGCTCTTTTCCAGCCAGTGCCGATACCAGCATCACCAGTGTGGACTCCGGCAGATGGAAATTGGTGATCAGTCCGTCGATCATCTTGAAGCGGTAACCCGGATAGATAAAGATCTCGGTCCAGCCGCTTCCGGCTTTTAAAATGCCGTCCTCGCCGGTTGCCGACTCCAGAGTACGGCAGCTCGTTGTTCCGACTGCGATCACACGGCCGCCTGCTGCTTTCGTATCGTTGATCAGTTTTGCCTGATCTTCTTCTACCACATAGAACTCAGAGTGCATGTGATGCTGGGTGACATCCTCCACTTTCACCGGACGGAAGGTGCCAAGGCCGACATGCAGGGTTACATGGGCGATCTTTACACCGGCATCCTGCACCTGCTGCAAAAGCTCTTTCGTAAAATGCAGTCCGGCGGTCGGAGCGGCTGCGGAGCCTTCGTGTTTTGCGTATACCGTCTGATAACGGTTCTTGTCCTGCAGTTTATGTGTGATATATGGCGGCAGCGGCATTTCACCAAGCTGATCCAGAATTTCTTCAAAAATGCCTTCATAGTGGAACTGGATCAGGCGGTTTCCTTCATCCACGATATCGACTACTTCGCCTGTCAGAATTCCGTCTCCAAAGGAGATTACGGTTCCGACCTTGCATTTTTTGCCCGGTTTTACCAGCGTTTCCCAGATGTCGTTTTCTTTTCTCTTTAAAAGAAGAATCTCAATTGCCGCATCCGTTCCGACTTTGGAACCATAAAGACGCGCCGGAATTACCTTCGTATCATTGATGACCAGACAGTCGCCTGGTTTCAGATACTGCAGAATATCACGGAAATGACCATGCTTATATTCACCTGTCGTTTTATCCAGATGCATCAGGCGGGAAGCGCTGCGGTCTTCCAATGGATCCTGTGCGATCAGTTCTTTTGGCAGATCATAATAAAAATCTGATGTTTTCATTTGTTTCCTCCATTCTATGGCAGCCGGCATGATTCGCCGGATTTGCTCTGTTCATTCAACTTTTTTTGCCTAACGGATCTATTATAGCATTTTCCGTACTTTCTGACAAGGAATTCTCTCGAATCCCAATCATCTCCTGTTGTGGTCTACTCGATCACTGCCCGGCTTCCTACACCATCCCGGCTTCGATTTTTCGTCACAATGATTTTTTTCTCAATCCGCTCTTTTAACTTGGGCACATGAGAAATAATTCCGACCAGACAGTTTCCATCCGCCAGACCTTCCAGTGCTTTCACCGCCTGATTCAGGGACTCTTCATCGAGAGAACCAAAACCTTCGTCCACAAACATGGAATCTAACCGGATTCCTCCTGCATACGACTGAATTTCATCTGACAGGCCAAGTGCCAGCGAAAGCGATGCCTGAAACGATTCGCCGCCGGAGAGCGTGCGGACACTCCGCTCCGTTCCGTTATAATGGTCAATCACATTCAGTTCCAATCCGGCTTTTTCTTTCTTATTCGTGCCGTCTTCCTGCCGTTTCAGCTCATACTGTCCCTGGCTCATCGTCAGGAAACGCACATTGGCTTTTCGCAGAATCCGGTCAAAATACGCCATCTGCACATACGTTTCCAGTTCAATCTTTTGCTTTCCGCTCACATTTCCACATGCGGTATCCGCAAGCGCATTGACCCATTTGTACTCTTCTTCCACGGTCTGCATCTGACTTTGCTGATTCCGAATGGCATCATATGTGTTCTGATTCGTATTTGCCGCGTGATACTGCTCGTTATAACGCTGATCCAGAACCTGTTTCTGTTCGGAAAGTCCCCTTAAATCTTCCTGTAATTCTATTTCTGACGGGAGTGGCTGTTCCTGTGAATCCGCTGTTTCTAACGCCTGAATCGCCGTAAGCGCCGCCTGTACTTCCGTCAGTTTTTTCTGTATGGCATCCAGTTCCTCTTTTGCTGTTTTCTGTGCTTCTTCCAGCCGTTCTTTCTGTGCTTCCCAGGCTGCAATATGTTCCAGAAGTTCTGTTTCTTCTTTTCCCGCAAGCTGCGCCTCTTTTTCCCGGATCTTTTCCAGCAGTGCTTTTCTTTCAGCCTTTTGTTCCGTTTCCCGCAGCTCTTTTTTGCGAATTTCCTGTTCTCTTTGCTCCGTTTTCTGTGTTTCTTCCTGGATTTCCTGTCGGATCTTTTTCAGTTCCTCCTGTTCTGCAAGAATACATTGTTTCTGTTCTGTCAGTTCTTTTCGCTTTTGTTTCAGCCAGTGCTGTTCCCATACAGACCGAATCCACAGTTCTCTTTCCGCATCTGCAAGTTTTTCTGCGATTTCCGATCCCGTAAATTCATTTATCTGTTTTTTCACCGTTTCTGCACTTACCAGATCCTTCAGCTGCTCCTTCCCATCTCCAGGCCTGCCTTCGGATTTCGCTCCTGTTTTCTGCTGATCCTGTTCTGCCCAGATCGCTCTCTGCTCTTCCAGATTTTCCAGCAGTTTCTCTTCTTGTTCCTTCCATCTCTTCCGATCGCTTTGCAGTACTTCAAGACGGCTCCGCACCTTCTGCAGCCGCTCATGATCCTCTTTCCGCTCAGCTTCCGCTTTTTTCTGCCGTGCGATACATTCTGCACGGCGGCTCACCTTTGCCCGCGTGGCAGCAATCTCTCCCTCACACTGTTTCTGTCTGTTTTTCCGGAAGGAAATCACCTGGGCAATCTGATCAGCCAGGGAGTTTCTGTCCTCGCTCTCCCCCGGACCCTTTCTTTGCGCAGGATTCTTTTTCTCCATAAAAGCAGTCGTTTTTTGCGCCTCCGCAATTTCTTTTTCCAACTGTTCTTCCATTGCTCTTTTGGTTCCTTCTGCCCGGCCAAGCCGTGTCTGTTCCGCTGCAATGGTCTTTTTATGCTTTCCAGTCTTTTCTGCCGTTCTGTCTGTCTTTTTTCCAGTTCCGCATATTCCATCTGACGTACTTTCTGTGTTTCTTCTTCCTTCCGAAGCTGCTCTGCCTTCTCGACCGCTTCCTGTTGAAATAAAACATCCGGCATCTGTGAAAGTCGCTTCTGTTCGTGTTCTTTCTGACTCTCGGGCAGTTCTCTTAACAGCCATTCCGTTAGCTGTGCACGTTTTTCCTTTACCTGTCTGCGGCAGCTGCCCGCAGCCTCGCTTTGTCCCGCAGCCGCTTCCTCCTGCATCCGAAGTTCTTCTTTCTTGTGATCCAGCGTTTCTTTATCTGGCGTATGTTCTGCTCGTCTGGCAGGCTGCGGATGATGAATAGCGCCGCAGACCGGGCATGGTTCTCCCTCTGTCAGTTTTTCTGCCAGAATTCCCGCCTGTGCATCCAGAAATAAAGATTCCATCGCCTGATATGTTTCCCGTAAAGCATCTCTCTTTTTGATTTCACGCTGGTATGCACCTTGCTTTTCTTCCAGTTCTTTGCGTCCCTGCTCCCAGCTTTCCAGCAGATTTTCCAGCGTTTCCAGCTTCTGGTGGTATTTTTCCTGCAGCAGCGCGGCTCCGTCTCTTTCGGCCAGATGTTCTGCCGTTGTCGCGATATCCGCCTGTAAGTTCTCTTCTTCCTTTCGCAGTTGTGTCACCTGCGCGGCAATCTGCGTCCTTTCAGCCGTCGTTCTCTCCAGCTGTTTTTTCGTTTCTTCTAAAGTGTGGATTTTCTGTTCCAGATTTTTCTTTTCATCCAGCAGTTTTTCGCAGACCTGATCCTGCCCGGCCAGCCTTTCTGCCTCTTCGGCTGCCCTGGCCGCTGTCTCCTCTGTTTCTTTTATTTTTTTACAAAGAACGCTTTCCTCTTCTTTGTTTGCCGTTTCCTCTTTGACTGCGCCTGCAATTGTCTCGCAGTATGCTTCCATCTGCTGTATCTGCTCTGCGGCATACGCTTCTTTTTGTTCCGTCCGTGCAAGTTTCACCTCCGCATCAGAGAGACGTTCTTCCCGTGCTTTCTTCTGTTCCAGGACTTTTTTTGCACGCTCCTGCTCTGTCTGAAGCTGTTCTTTTGCTTCTGTTGCTGCCTGCAGTTCCTTTTGCAGCTGTGTCATTGTACTTTGCTCCTGCTGCACTTTTCGCAGCAGTTCCAGACACACTTTTTCTTCCCGAATCTGCTCTTCCAACTGCTTACAAATCTCCGCCTCTTTCTCTGCCTGCTCACTTCTCTTTTTCTTTTCTTCTTCCTTCGGAAGCAGAGTCTCCCATTCTTTTTCTTTCTGCTCTTTCTCTTTTTGTCTCGTCTGTCGCTCTTTTATTTTTCCCAAAAGCTGGTTTTTCTTTTCGATCTCTTCATTTAGCGTACTCTGCTCGTCTTGCAGCGCCTTTAATTTCTCATCGTCCCATTCGATGCAGCGTGCAAGCAGTTCCATACCGCGCATAACCTGGCCGTCGAATTTATTTTTCTTCAGCCGGTCAAACTCTTTTTTCCATTCTGCCTCTTCCGGGCAGACAACATTGTCCAGATACTGGCTGATGCTGCGTTTCTTTTCATCGTATATTTTCCAGCGCTCCTTTGCTGCTTCCCGCAGGCGCTTCTGCAGCTCCTGATAAATCTCTGTGTGAAACATTTTCCGGAAAATTTCACTCCGATCCGCTGTTCCTGTCAGCAGAAGCTTCTGGAAATCTCCCTGCGCAATCATCGCAATCTGTCGAAACTGACGCTGATCCAGCCCGAGAAGTTCTGTCACTTTCTTTGTCACTTCCGAAGTTTTCGTAACCGGCTGCCGCTCATCCGGAAAAATCAGTTCTGCATTCGCTTTCTCCATCGTCATGCCCTGTCCGCGGTCCTTCGGGCGCAGATATTCCGGGTTTCTCTTTACCGTATAGTCCTTTCCCTGATACGTAAACGTAAGCTCTACGAAGGTACGCACCTCCGGTTTTGCATACTTACTGCGGAACATTTCGCCTTTCCGGATTTCACCGCTCGCTTCCCCGTAAAGCGCAAACGTAATGGCATCAAAAATCGTTGTTTTTCCCGCGCCGGTGTCCCCCGTAATCAGATACAGACCGCCGCCCAGCCGATCAAAATCAAGTTCCATCCGGTCCGCATACGGTCCGAATGCACTGATGACTAATTTCTTTGGTTTCATGCCTTCATCCCCCGTAACAATTCTTCCACCAGCGCTTCCTGCTGTGCGGTCATGCTCTGATTATTCTGTAATTCATAAAATTCCCGGAACAGTTCCAGTTCTGATTTTTCCGCCACTCGTTCCGCCGTGCCAATGTCTGCAGCAGATCGGGTTCTTTTGTTATCGTACTCCAGGCGCATCAGGTTCGGATAGATCGTTCGGAGTTTTGCCATTCCATCCGGCACATCTTCTTCATCCGTCAACGTCACCAGAAGGTAATCCTCGCAGTCGCTGTTCTCATAAAATCTTTTTGCCGTGACTTCCAGATACGTCCCCCGGATTTTCCTGAGATCGTGCAAGGGCTTTAATGGAATTGTTCTAAGCTCCACCGTTCCTTTTTCTTTTAATTCGATCACCGTAATCGTTTTTTCCTGTCCTGCTTCCGAAAAAGAATATTTCAGCGGCGAACCGCAATAGCGAACCGTGTCTCTTTCCACCTTCTGTGGGCTGTGGATGTGCCCCAGTGCAGCATAATCAAACTTTTCAAACAATTCTGCCGGAATCTGATCCAAGTCGCCAACCTGCAGTTCTTCTGCATCACATCGTTTTGCCCCGGTTACGAACTGGTGGGCCAGAATCACATTTCGATCCTGTTCATCAACCAGATCCTGTTCCAGTGCAATCCGAACTGCATCCGCTGTACACATTACTTCTTCCGCACGCTCCGGCAGGGCATGGCGCACCACCGCAGGCCGTAAAAACGGAAGCAGATGAATCCACACCGTGCCATACGCATCCTGCAGCGGAATTTTCTCTATCGTTCCATTGTATACCTTTGAAAAATAGATCCCGCTTTTTCCCATCAGGCTGGATCCAAATGCCAGACGCTCGGCGGAATCATGGTTTCCACTGATAATAAAAGTGAGAATCCGATTGGTGGAAAGCTCTGTCAGAAACGCGTCAAAAACCTGAACCGCTTCTGCACTTGGAATCGTACTGTCGTAAATATCTCCGGAAAGCAGTACACCATCTGGTCTCTCTCTTTTTGCAGCATGCAGAATCTGCGACAAAATGTACTTCTGATCCTCGATCATCGAAAATTCATTGACTCGCTTTCCGATGTGGAGATCGGATAAGTGGAATAATTTCATAAGCGCCTCCCTGTCATTTTCCATGGTATTGTAATCTGCAGGGCCCGCCACTGGCAGCCCCCTCCGAACGTAAAACAACAAAAGCCCCTGCTTTCGCAGGAGCTCTCTCTTTCGTAGCGAGAGGGGGATTCGAACCCTCGACACCGCGGGTATGAACCGCGTGCTCTAGCCAACTGAGCTATCTCGCCATACTATATTTTTAGAAGTATGGGGCCTACAGGGCTCGAACCTGTGACCCTCTGCTTGTAAGGCAGATGCTCTCCCAGCTGAGCTAAGACCCCATATCTGTTTTCTAGCAGTTCTTACGTCCTGCTGACAATATGTATATTAGCACGCTTTGTTCTGTTTGTCAACGATATTTTTTGAAATTTTTCAAATTTTTTCTTTTGTTTCTACAATACCAGCGATTTCATGTCCTTCCGGCATATGCTGTCTTTAACTATCCATTCTTCTAACAGATCTTTCAGGGCATTTGCACTGACCGGTGCATAAGCACTTGGCTTTACCACCGCAGTATTTCCTGCCGCAATGGCATCTACCAGCGGTTCTAACGTCAGCAGAACAGGGTAATTCCACGGGCTCATAATCAGCACATTGCCATAAGGAGAAGGGCTTCGATAACTTTTTGCAGCGAACTGCGCCAGCGGTGTTCTGACATGTTTTGTTCTGCAAAGCCGCCCTAAGTGCTGCTTCATCCAGCGGATTTCCCCCTGCACCAGTCCAATCTCACACATCACACTCTCCGTCTTGCTCTTTCCAAGATCCGTATGCAGCGCTTTGCAGAGGATCTGCTCCTGTTTTTGCAAGGCCATTTCCAATCTGCTCAAAGCCTCCATCCGCACATACAAACGCCCATTTAATGCGGTACGAACCGAAACAATACGATCCGCATTTACAATCGTTGTCTTTGATGCACGCTACATACATTTTCTTGTTATTTTCTCTTCCAGCTGATACAGTCTGCTTTTAATTTCATAAAACTTATTTGACGTATAAGCAAACACCTTGTTTTGCACTGCCTAGAAATATAAAATATCTTCTGTTCTTATGGAAACACATTCTTTCTTTTCTGTGTATCCCCGGATAGATTCCCCTTTGCTTCTTACATACTCTTTTATTTCTGCAAATTCTTTCGTAAAATTTACATATTCGAGTATAACGCCCTCTTTTTCCGGGTCATCGATCTCTCTTTCTGCAATATTCATAACTGTCTCTTTTCTCATTTTTTATTCATTCTATAGTCGAAGGATATATTTACTTCCCATCTTTCTCCGGAAGAGCTGTCATGCACAAAAAAATAATTCCAAATACCACAACACATCCCACCATAAGCATCACCATCTGATTTACACTTACTACAGACCCCTGGAACTTCGGGTTACAATCCAGTGTATCACGAATCGCAGTAATCATTTCTTCTGGCAGCTGATTGTTCTCCATCTCTTCGAAGATTCCACGGAGCATATGATTTTTCAGCAGGGAAGTTCCGTAGGTACTTGGCAGATACGACAGTACTTTCTGCAGACCGCTGCCGAAATTTGAAATCGGCATGTAGCTCCGCATAAAAATCCATACCCGGCACTTACGATTGTTCCCACTGCGGATAACTGACCCTGGGTTGTCAGTGGAAAACTGACGATGCTTGACAACGTGCTTCCAAAGAGTACCAGTAAAATTTCATCGAGAAGAACCCAGAGTACATCTACAGCGCTCATATACCAGCCCATTTTGTACATATAGCCAAGCATAATACCAGCGCAAGCCCATTCACCAGCAGGGAATTGACTACAGTAGATAAAAAATACCCAAGATAAAGCTGTGCTTTGCTGATTGGCGATACATTAAAATCTTTCCTTGTTCCGTTTGCCCGGTCCTGTACCATCGTAAGATTCACGCAGAATGTCACAGTCACACAGCTGACTGCCAGAAGAGCCGCGGCAAGCTGTGCGGCCACCGTTCCATCGATCAGTTTGTCTGAGATTATAATCATGTCCGGGATCGCGGACACAAAGGAATCTCTGTATACGTTTGCCAGAAATGTAGCATACAGCAAAATCAGAATTCCCGGAGTAATTAAAGCTGAAAAAAACATTCCTCTGTCTTTAAAAAACAATTTTCTGTTTCGACTTATAAGTGCAAATACTGCCTTCATCTGTGCTCACCTCCCAATGTTTTTCCTGTTACGGCAAGAAATACATCATCCATTCTGCCCTTTACCACTTCATAATCACGGAATATTTCCTGATGTTCCACGATCAGCCGGGTAGCCTCTGCGGTATTTTTTACTTTTAACTGATAGCCATCCCGGATCTTTTTATACTCTCTGCCCAGTGTTTTGATTTCTTCTTCTGTCACACCATAAACAGACATAGTGTCCTGCACATACTCATTTTTCAGCTCAAAAGGAGTTCCTTCTGCCACGATGCTTCCTTTATCCAGAATCACCACATAACCGGCATTTGCAGCTTCTTCCATGTAGTGCGTAGTCAGAAAAACTGTCAGCTTTTCTTCCACTCGAAGTTTTTCAATGATATCCCAGATCAAAAGCCGCGTCTGTGGGTCAAGTCCTGTCGTTGGTTCATCTAAAATCAGAAGTTCGGGCCGATGCAGCAAGGCTCTTGCAATATCAATTCTTCTTCTCTGTCCGCCGGACAGTTTTCCGACCGGCCGGTTCAGATAATCTCCGAAATCAAAAATCTCCACCAGTTCCCGCAATCTTTTTTCAAACGCTTTTCCTGTTATTCCATAAAGCGCTGCTCTGTTTTTCAGATTTTCCCTGACGGTAAGTGGCTTGTCCAGCACACTGTCCTGAAATACCACGCCAAGCATTGTTCCAACTTTCCTTCCGATCTTATCCAGATCTGTGCCCTGGATCTGAACCGTTCCGCTGTCTTTGCGAAGCTGCCCGCAGATGATCGAAATCGTTGTGCTCTTCCCTGCCCCGTTTACACCAAGGAATGCAAAGAGCTCTCCTTTTTTCACCTGAAAACTCAGATCATTGACTGCTTTTACATCACCAAAGCTTTTCTTTAAACGAGTGATTTTAATCATATCTGTTTCCATTACGCCTGCCCTCTCCTTTGATTTCTTTGCTGTTCCACATAAAAAATATCAGACAATTTCAATTGATACAAAACGTGATTTTTATATCCACATACCGATGTTTGTCCAAATACAGCTTCCCGAACATTCTGCACCCAGGATGCTTCCCTGTTGTGGCAATATACCATAACATGTTCTTCCTGCTTTGGATCAATCTGTTCCACCTCACATGTCATCCATCTCACCCCCAGTTATTCCTATTTCTTTTATATATGATTTTACAGCATTCGTCCAGTCTGCATGATATGAAATGCAGAAATTCGCGGGTAAGATGCCAATTTCTGTTGTCTGCTCGTCTGGCGCATAGGAATTCATAAAAATAAGTGGAAAGCCATGTCAATGGACATGCAACTTTCCACTTATTCATTTTCATAAATTTTTTAATCACTTGAAACTCCACGTCATGAATTCCCGCTTATCTTAATACTTTTGTACAAACTTTCTTCTTGTCAGACTTCGCACACGGGCTTCCAGCTCTTGCAGATGAAATGGTTTTTCCATATAATCATTTGTCCCCGCATCAAGACCGTCAACCTTATCAGCGATCTGACTTCTCGCAGACAGAATCAATACCTTTGTCTCTTCATTTTCCTTTCGAAGTTCCCGGAGAATATCCATCACATCCATCCCCGGAAGGTTAAGATCAAGCACGATCAAATCATACATTTCCGCATAGATCATATCCAGTGCTTCCTCTCCGTCATTACACGTGTCTACCTCATAACCTGCCTGATGCAGACTTTTCGCAATCATATCACATAATTTCTTCTCATCTTCAACAACTAATAATCTCAATTTATTTTTCTCCATTTTTTTAACAGGAATTTTACACCCTCTATTGTATAATGCAAACATCGAAAGGCCAATAAACGGACTTTGAACATTGAAAGGAGTATTTTAATGAAATCTGAAAAAGCACACAAATTCTTTTACTTGCAGCCGGTTTGGTGTTTTTCCTTGTCGGGATCTTCCGCGGAGAAGCAGCGGTTGTTCTTAGTAAGGCAATAAAATTATGTATGGAGTGTGTAGGAATTGGATAAGAAAATGAAATCAAACAAAAACTTTCTGGCCCGCTTCCGCGGATGGATTCAGGCAGCTGCTACACTGCTGACCAACATTCACATCCCGAATCTGTTTAAAGGGAAAATTTATCAGGGAAATGTAAAAACGATGTGCGTCCCGGGACTAAACTGTTACTCTTGTCCTGCCGCCACAGGTGCCTGTCCGATTGGAGCTTTTCAAGCCGTGGTCGGTTCTTCAAAATTCAAATTTACCTACTACATCACCGGATTTTTCATCCTGTTAGGTGTTCTGTTAGGGCGGTTTATCTGTGGATTCCTCTGTCCGTTTGGATGGTTCCAGGATCTGCTGCATAAGATTCCGGGCAAGAAACTTTCCACCGCAAAACTGAAGCCTCTGCGGTATCTGAAATATGTGATTCTGGTCGTCTTTGTTATACTACTTCCGGCATTTGTAACCAATTCACTTGGTATGGGAGATCCTTTCTTCTGCAAATACATTTGCCCACAGGGCGTACTTGAAGGCGCAATTCCGCTGGCACTTGCCAACTCAGGAATCCGTGCCGCACTCGGACATTTATTTACATTTAAGTTCACAATCCTTGCGCTTTTCATCATCCTGAGCATCTTGTTTTACCGTCCATTTTGTAAATGGATCTGCCGCTGGGTGCTATTTACTCACTGTTTAACAAGGTATCTTTTCTTAAGATTCAGGTTGATCATGAGAAATGTGTTAGCTGCCAGAAATGTAGTCGTGTCTGTAAGATGGATGTCAATGTAGTAGACACACCAAACCATCCGGAGTGTATCCGATGCGGAGAATGTATGAAAGCCTGTCCGACTGATGCAATCTGCTATCATTACGGATTTTCAACTAAGAAACAGGCTGAAAATAAAAACTAATAAAACGTAATTTAAAGGAGATTTAAAATCATGAAAAACAAAACACTTAGAACAAACTCAATGAAATTAAAAACGGTAATTGCTGCATCCCTTGCCATTTCTGTACTTTTTGCGTTTACAGGCTGCGGAAATTCCTCCTCAACAGACAATACAAACACAAAACAGGAATCTTCTTCCACAACAGAAACGGGCAGCGCAGACGAGCTGAACGAAAAACGGAATGACCTTTACCAGCAGGAAAACCAGCTTTTTGTTGATCACAAAGATGCATGGGACAAAGCCTTTGGTCTTATGAACAAGAACGCTGCCAGTGATGCCATGAGCGAAAACTATGCTGATTCCCTCGCAAGCACAGTGGAATCTAACAAAGACTCTTTCTCTGAAGAAGAATATGAAACTCTGTGCAAAGACATCGAGACAATCCGCGGAATTGAAGAAGAAATTGCCAAGCTTGAGAAGGAGATTGCTGCATCCGATTCCTCTGACAGCTCTTCCTCCAAATCAGACGAATCCACAGCTGTATTCAAAGGTTTCAAAGGAAAAGATCTGGATGGAAACGATGTAGATGACAGTCTTTTCGCTAAAAATAAAGTTACAGTTGTAAATTTCTGGTTCAGTGGATGCAAGCCATGTGTCGGAGAGCTCTCTAAGCTGAATGAATTAAATGAGAAACTCAAAGAAATGGGTGGCGAAGTTGTTGGTATCAACATGGATACTTTAGACAACAATGAAGCCGGAATCAAAGAGGCAAAAGAAATCCTGAAAGCTCAGGGCGCTTCCTACAAGAACCTGACTTTCGATTCTAATTCAACAGTTGGAAACTATGCTGGAAAAGGAAACATCATGGCATTTCCTACAACCGTTCTTGTAGATAAAGACGGAAATATCGTTGGGGAACCTTTCATGGGTGGCATTGACGATCAGTCAAACTACGATCAGCTGATGAAGCAGATTCAGTCCGTACTGGACCAGAAATAATTTACATAAATATCCTAGTTAGGGGGCAGTTACTGTTTGCAGTAACTGCCCCCTAACATCATTAATAATGAAGGCGTCCCAGGACAGCTTCATAGTTTCCTCCAATAGCTTCATAGCACTCTCGCATTGTCATATTTTGGTCCTCCTGTCAATTGTATTCCACTAATTCATGAACCTCTGCTAATCAATGATATACATACCTTATAATCGTTTTTATAACTTCATCAATCACAATCGGCTTTGACAAATGTGCGTTCATTCCTGCATCCAGTGATGCCTGAACATCTTCTGCAAATGAATTAGCTGTCATTGCTATAATAGGAATGTTTTTTCCATCCGGTCTGTCATTCATTGCCCTGATTGCTTTTGTCGCTTCATAACCATTCATTTCAGGCATCATGATATCCATCAAGATTACATCAAATGTGCCTTCCGGATGATTTCTGAAAATCTCAACAGCATTCTTTCCATCCACAGCTCTTTCTACATTCATCCCGAACTCTTCCAACTGCACGGCAGCAATCTCTGCATTCAGTTCATTATCCTCTGCAATAAGAACATTCACACCTGTAAGATTTACCTTTTCAGAAAAACCTGTGTCTGACTTATTACATTCCTTATCTGTAATTTCCAAAGGAATATCCACAGTAAATGTGGTTCCCTCATGCTTTTTACTCTGCACGGAAATGGTTCCACCCATCATATCTACATACTTCTTTACGATAGCCATCCCCAGTCCAGCTCCATGGTACTGCGTTCTCACATCGGAATCTTCCTGTGCAAATTCCTCAAAAACTTCTTTTGTAAATTCCTCACTCATGCCAATACCAGTATCCGAAATGCGGTAACGCATATTTATATATCCATCCCCGCCCTTTTCCTGACACCGGGCTTCAAATGTAATCGTCCCTCCATCCGGAGTGAATTTCACGGCATTGCTCAGAATATTGACCAGCACATCACGCAGGCGTGCAGGATCCGCAAGTACATTTGGAATCTTTGCATCTTCACGCTGAATCTTAAAGTTGATATCCCTGTTCGTAAGAAAGCCTTTTATAATATCCAATGCAGAATCTGTAATGTTTTTCACATCCGCCGGTACCGGATTGTATTTCACTTTTCCACTTTCTATGCGGGTCAGATCTAATACATCATTAATCAGCGACAGTAAATGCTCTGAGCTTTCGTCAATCTTTTCCAGACAATTTTTCACTTCGTCTGACGGATTGTTTTTCATGGCAATACCGGTAAATCCTATGATTGCATTCATCGGTGTCCTCATATCATGGGACATATGTGACAGAAATGCTGTTTTTGCCTTGTTTGCAGCCTGTGCATGCTCTGCCAGTTCCGCCATTTCCTCAGCTTTCTCCTGGGCCGCCTTCTGAGCTTTTTTTCTTGCACTGAGACGCCCCATTGTCCCAGCCATAGCAGTCAGCAGCCATCCAAAAATAAGTAAAACCAAAACAGTAACAACAGGATGCAGACGGATCCAGTCAACTAATGTCAGCTCTGTTGCTTTGTATGTGGTATACTGTGCTGCAAGATCTTCAACAAGATTTTGGGGCATGGCATACATTGCTTTCGTCAGAATACCAGCCAGCGCATGGTTCTCAGTTGATGAAATTACCATGCGGTAGGTGAATGTAGGCTGTTCCAGCAGAGTATATGTCATGGTGCCCGTAGTGTCACTGTTCACAAACGCCTGTGCCATGTAATAGTAGACGAAGGCAGCATCTGCTTTACCCTCACGGACAGCTTCCATCATTTCCTGTCGGGTACTGCACATCAGTTTTTCTGCACCGGGTGCCATTGCATCTTCAATGGAATTTGATGCTGTCTGGTCAACCGTAGTAACAACATTAATTTTTCCATCAAAGTCACGCCGTGTCACCCTTGCCAGCTGCATCGTAATGAAAGGTGCAGTAATCCCCCATTTTTTCGTCTCAGCATAATTATCTGTTTCCAGGCGTGCATCGATGCTCATATCTGTGGTTTCCGTATTTTTCTGATAAGCAATATACTCATCTCTGGTAGCAGGTGTAAGAAACTCATAGGAAATCCCGGCATAGTCTGCAATTTTCCGGAAGTAATCCGGGATAATACCCTTCATCTCACCATTTTCATTATAAGAATATGGATAACGGGTCGGATCACACAGAACATGAAGCGGGTTGTCCTTGGAATACTGTGAAATAATGCTTTTTTCTTTCTCCGTATATTCCAGATTCTTAGTTTCGATGCTTTCATAATTTTTATTATAAAGTGTCGTTTTCCAGTCACCCTCAACTGCATTCATCTGGTCGATTGCATAATTGATCTCATTCAGCAATTCTGTATTACCTTTTTTAACCATGACATAGAAATCGCTGCTGTCAAATTTATCCACGATACGCTCATTGTTTGTTTTTCTCAGAGAACTAGCAGCAATAGCATCAACATTTCCACTCTGAAGAGCTTCCTCCATCTCTGCGGTCGTATCAAAATAAAATGGATCATATGTAAATCCTTTGTTGCCTGCAAAATCCGCAAAACTCTTTATCTCGGAGCTTCCATTCAAAAACGCCACACGCATACCGTTGTAAGTACTGTAATTGCCATCCACAATCGTGCTGTTGTCACTGCGGACGGTCAGCATCCCATAATTGGTTCCGATCGGACGTGAAAAATCAAACTTTTCTTCTCTTTCCGGTGTTTTGCGGGGAGATGTTACCATATCAATCTCGCCATCTTCAAGCATCTGCTGCATATCATCCCAGCTCTTATCATATCCGACATATTCGTAATCTACATCCCAATAACGGGCCATCAGCCGAAGAAAATCATAGCCATACCCGCTGCGGTTGCCTTCTTCATCCATCACATGATAACCATCCATGGCAAAGAAACCGACTTTGACAGTTTCATGCTGCGAACTGTCCTCGGCTGCATATGCAGTCTGGGGAGAAAATATCATACACACGCATACAAAAGCCAGTAATACTGCCACATATTTCTTTGCTCTCGAAATCATATTAAATCTCCTGTCTGTCTGTCAAATATATTTCTCTATACATCTCCTTGTCAACCTCCTGGTTTAATAAAATTGCACTACCGCATCAAATCCATTTGTCACTGTTCAGTGACCTGCGGTTCGGTCCCCCCCACCGGTCTTTATGCTTCTGAACTTGAAGACAGTTTTTCCTGCCTCAATCTTGCTCATATCCAGAACGTCATTGATAATTCCCAACAGATGCTGTGATGAAATATCTATTTTATCTGCATACTCTATAACTTTTGCTTTATTTCCTGCATCATGTCTGATCAAAGATGTGATACCAATGATTGCATTCATAGGTGTACGAGTATCATGCGACATTATTGTTACATCTATGAAATAATACCGTAAAAAAGCACTGCCAGACAGTGCACGTCATTTCATGCAACTGGCTGCCATTTTACAGGCCCTGTAGCTTTGCGTCCCAGACTTTCATCTGGTTTGCCGATTTCCTTATTATAGCTTTTAGACTTACGCAAAAAACTGATTTTATTATACTATAGTACTCTACTGTACACAAGAAAAACATTACCGTTTTAACGCCCAAAAACATATTGTCATTATACTGTCATTTTTTTAAAAACTTATTCCGTTTTTCAACTTCTATGATATAATGCTTTATTATAAAAACTCCAATGAATAAACTGAGGTGAACCAAGTGAAGAAAAAAACACTTGTGCCTCTTATTATTTTTTTACTGGGCATATGCCTTGTTGGTTTAATTGTATACAAAACAGACACCCATGAAAAAAATCAGAGACACATATTGGCACAATTAAACGCAACCACCTATGGTGAACGCATAAAGAATGAAATTGCAGATGGAATTGGAATTACAGATACTTTGGAACAGATCTTAATCAGTGAAAATGGCGAAATCCATCAGTTTGAGACGATTGCCGGGAATCTTATGTCTGATTCTATTGAAAGCGTGCAGCTCGCTCCTAATGGTGTTGTAACAGATATTTATCCGGCTGAAGGAAATGAGGCAGGTAAGATCGATCTGCTCCATGATAAAGACCGTAAAGAGATTTCCTGTTATGCAAGAGATAACCATGCAACCATTACGCAGGGGCCCTTCGAATTAAAACAGGGCGGTTATGGAATTGCAGTCCGCAATCCAGTCTACCTGAAAGATAAAAGCGGACAAGAGTATTTCTGGGGATTTACCATTGTTATCCTGCGTGTTCCGGATATTTTTTCAGATACAGTCAGTGCGCTTTCAAATTTTGGATATGAATACAAAATTCTGAAAACAGACATTCCCTGGAGCGATACTTATAAAGTGGTTTATCAGTCAGATGGTCAAATAGATCATCCGGTTTCTTACGCTTTTACAGTAGGGGATGGAACCTGGAAGCTTGAGGTAACTCCTAAAACCGGATGGAGAAATAACACACTACTGATAATTATCAGTGGTATGTTTCTTACTATAAGCCTTCTTCTGTCAGTACTTACCAGGGTATGGCTGATAGCAAAAGAACACAAGAACAAATATAAAATACTGGCGCGCACAGATTCTCTTACAAATATTTATAATCGCTATGGATTTGATGAATTAGCAGAAAAAATAATTTCTAAAAATCCACAAACACATTTTGTGGCTGCGCTCCTTGATATTGATGACTTTAAGTTTATCAATGATATCTATGGCCATAGTTACGGAGACAAAGCATTAAAGAGTCTGGCAGACAGTATGAAAGCTTTTTTCCCATCCGATGCATTGTTTGGAAGAAATGGTGGTGACGAATTCTGCATTCTTTTACCAAATTGTACCTTTAAGGAAGCAGATAAACAGCTGCAGCAATTCACTAATCTTCCAAAAACGTTTTCATATCACGGTAAAGAACTCGCATTTTATATATCTCTCGGATATGCAGAATATCCAACATTTGCAGCCAGCCCTTCACAGCTTATGCGCTGTGCAGATGCAGCTCTTTATGAAATAAAACTGCATGGAAAAAACGGATGTATGGCTTACAGAAAAGGTCTCCAGTCAGGAGTCCGCAAACAGCTTGGATTTGCACTGAAGGATATCTCTGAACACCTTCCAGGTGCATTTATCATATATAGAGCAGACAAAGAAGATGATGAGCTCTTTTATGCAAACCACGAATTTCTTCATATGACTGGTTATAAGAGCATGGATGAACTATTCAGGCTTACTCAAAAAAGGTTCCGCAATCTGATCCGACAAGATGAACAACAACAGATTGAAACAAGCATCTGGGAACAGATTGACACAGGCAATGAAAATGACTATATTCACTTTCATCTTCGAAAAGCTGACGGAACTTATCTTTCCGTGCTTGATCATGGAAGAATCGTAGAAAGCCAGCAATACGGAAAAGTATTTTATGTATTGTTCATGGATTGGGAAGATATGCATCTTCGTTACAGTGATAAATTTTCCGAATAAATAAAAAAAACTGCTAAAAAGTTGTTAACCGAACTTCTTAGCAGTTTTTTTTACTAATCTACCAGATTGTTTTGTAACGTACTGATCAATTCCTCTATAACAATTGGCTTGGATAAGAAGCCATTCATACCACATTCCAGTGCTTTCTTTTTGTCTTCGTCAAAAGCATTGGCAGTCATGGCAAGGATGGTAATTCCCGCCAGCGCCGGATCCCTAAGGGCACGGATCTGCTTCGTGGCCTCATATCCGTTCATTACCGGCATCTGCACATCCATCAGCACCAGATCATAATTACATGGCTTCGAATTCTTAACTTTCTCCACTGCCTCTGCCCCATTTTCTGCAGTATCAACCATGAAGCCATATTCGTTAAGGATCTCCACCGCAATTTCACGGTTCAGTTCATTGTCTTCCACAAGCAGTATGCACCTGCCTCTGAAATCTGAGCTTGTCTCAGGAAGAACGGGATTCTCCTGCTCAGCCTGATTCTGGCCGATAGCAGCCATCAGGGTATCTCTGATATCTGACATAAAAAGAGGCTTCGCACAGAATGCAGTCACCCCTGCAGCCCTGGCTTCCACTTCGATGTCTGACCAGTCATAAGCAGTCAGGATAATGATCGGCGTATCATCACCAAGACTGCGGATCTGTCTGGTGACCTCAATGCCATTCATATCCGGCAGACGCCAGTCAATAATATAAGCATGGAATGCATCCCCAAGCTCCATAGACTGCCTTGCACGCAGAACAGCCTCCTTACCGGAAAGTGTCCATTCCGAACGCATTCCAACCTTCACAAGCATCTTTGTCACACTGTCACAGGTATTAAAATCGTCATCTACAACCAGAGCCTTAAGGCCCTCCAGCTCTGCAATCTTCTCTATACGGTGATTCTCAGGCTGAGTCCGAAATGGCAGACGGACAATAAATTCTGTGCCTTTCCCCTGCTCTGTCCGGACCTCAATGGTACCACCCATCATATCCACAATATTCTTGGTGATGGCCATGCCAAGTCCTGTGCCCTGGGTTCTGCTCACAGTGGAAGTCCGCTCCCGCTCAAAAGGAGAAAAGATCTTCTGTACAAATTCCTGACTCATGCCGATTCCATTATCCTTTACCCGGATCTCGTATAGTTCACTGCCTTTTACTGTCCCTGGATACTGTTTCAGCCGGACAGATACAGTTCCGCCTGCAGGAGTAAACTTGATTGCATTGGACAGCAGATTCAGCAGCACCTGATTCAAACGTGTCTTGTCGCAATAGACATCCTCATTGGTAACATCCATTGCATCCATATAAAGCTCCAGCTGTTTCGCATGGATCTGCCCGCTAATGATGGTCTTCAGATCATGAAGCACATCCGACAGACTGACCTCCGTTTCTTCCAGATGGATCTTTCCACTCTCAATCCGGCTCATATCCAGGATATCATTGATCAGTGAAAGCAGATGTTTACTGGAGGAAAGGATTTTGCTCAGATAATCTCTGACTTTTTTCTGATTATCAATATTACTTACAGCCAGTGTGGTAAAGCCGATGATCGCATTCATTGGTGTCCGGATATCGTGAGACATATTGGAAAGGAAAGTACTCTTAGCCCTGTTTGCTGTCTCCGCCGCACGGACTGCCTCAGAAAGTGCCTGATTCATTTTCCAGTCAGCAGTACGGTCTGACATAACCAGGATGTATTTCTTTTTCCCATTTACCTCACTGCCCATTGCAATATTATGGAACCCGCGTTTTTCCCCTGTTTTCTGATGAACATATTCAAAATCCCATTCTCTTTGTTCATTCACCTGGATTTCCTCAAGATAATTTTCCTCCGGATTTTCATGTTCCTCTGGATGCAGTTTTCCCAGAACACGAATATCTTTGCGAATCTGTTCTACCGTAATACCAAGCAGTTTTTCCGCATTTGGGCTTATATAGTCTGCCTGATATGTTTTTGCATCCAGCATCAGAAAAACGTCATCCACATTCATTGACAGCTTTTGAAAAAGCTCGTCTCTGTACCGGATCTGTGTGTCCTTTCTTCTAAGGCTTATCCTGTTTTTTTGAATAATAAGGCCGATAAAAAAGGCGGCAATACAGAACAAAACCGCAGCCACAAGAAGCATTGTACTACGCTGCAGACTGTTCATACTGGCATTGACAATATCCGCCTGTACAAGTCCCAGAAATACCCAGTCCTGAATATCTGATTTTTCATAGACCAGATAATAGTTTCTTTCATCCAGATTTACCAGCATCGCATCGGTGCGTCCCGCTTTAAACTTCTCCGAAAGCTCATTGATCTCTTTTTCAGACATATTGGAATGCTCTCTCAGAACACCAAAGAAATTGTACACATTCCCCCATGACTCAGAAGAATGATCGACCACAACACGGCCATCCGGATGAACAACAAAGCTCTGGGCATTTCCATTGAAAGCAGAAATGTCCAGCACATCTACGATATCAGAGTTTTCATAGGCAATGGCAATTGCATCATATTCAAATCCCTGATAAATTCCATGGGCCCTGGGAGTAGCAAAAACAAGCAGCTGAGACTTTCCGGGAACTGCTGCATTCGCTATCACATCATTTCCCTGCCGGATCTCCTCTTCAATGTTTTCCTGTAATCCAAGGTACCCGGTTTCCCCTGTCGCCATCTTGTAATCCCCGTCAGCTGACAGAAAAAGAAATCTAAGAATCCGGCATCTTCCTGCGCTTTCTTTATATAATTACGAATTTCGTCTTCGCTGGAGGTATTCTGCAGATTCTCACCCCACATATGAAGATAGGTCAGATTCTTATCTGTCAGTTCTCTCAGCATGTTATCAGACTGATGAAAAACTTCCGTCAGATGAGAAACACTTTCCTCATAAACAGTTTTCGATACAAATCCAAAATATCGGAAAACCATCAGAACAATTCCCAGTAAAACAGCTGTAAAGACAGCTATCTGGAATGGTTTTCCCATGACAGGTTTCTTTCTGCCTTTATTATGATTCTTAATATCCATTCTTCTCACCTCAGAGTCATGTAGTCTTCAGGCTCTGCAAGAATGGCATCACCATCTGAAACATATCCTGTCCAGGTGTCTTTCACAAAGGTATCTTCTCCATCAAACACAATATTCTCATCTGCCGGATAATCTTCCATGTGTTTAGATATCGCAAGGCAGGTTACCGTGAAAGTATCCTCGTCCTGAACTTTTTTTCCATCTTTTGTAACTTTGCTCAATATGTAACCATCATCTGTTTCTTTGACTTCCACGGAAATGCCGCTGACCACAGGCAGAGAGCCTCGGTTAAACGGAATAAATCCGCCCTCATAGCCTTCTACAAAATTTTTGACTGTCTCTTTCAGTTCTGCTCCGCTCATCTTGCTGCTGTAAGCCGAAAGACTATTTGGCATGATCATGTCTCCCGCCATTTTTTCTGTATAGCCGGCTTTCAGCACGTTTCCCGTAAAGCTGTTTCCGGTTGCAATCAGCACATCTGTTCCATAAATGCCACGCAGAGTGTTTGCCATAACAGAATATGCTTCATTACCTCCACTGCTGTGGAAACGACTGGAATAAGCCTTCTGTGAATCCAATACTATTTTCTCAGAAGTGGATTTCTCCTCAAGGAGCTGGGCATTAAATGACTGATAAGCCTGCCCTGCATCATATTCTCCTGAAATCATCTTAGACACCACATCCTTGGACACAGAGAAAAAGTCATTTGACGCAATACGGATATACATATGGTTTTCCTCTATCACAGGTTTCACATCTTTCATATATTGTGTAAGATGGAGTTCCACATCCTGACTGTAGCTTAACAGATCCTGTCCATCACTAATGATCCGGTTCTGCGCATCCTCCGAAAGCATTGTGTCCAACACCTTCATTGCTTTCTTTCGACGTGTCTCATCCTGTGTCAGATCTCGGTTTAAAGCCACCTGGAAATATGGCGTAGTCATAATCCACTTTTCACCGTTCTCCTGAAAGAATGGAAGAAACGTTGTGTTGATCCCCTGATCCTGAAACATTTTTACACCGGCAGAGCTGCCAAAGTACATGGCAAGCTTGCCACTTTGATACATTTCAACTATGTCATCATAATTCATATCCAGATCATCCTGACTCAGACCGGTATCCTGGATAAACTGCTCCATACGTTCAAAAGCCTCCGGCCAGACTGTACTGTCCAGACCTTCTCTTTTTGTGTTATCCGGGTCACTGTAGGCAGTACGCCACTTACGTCCTTCCACAGAAGACAACTCTGATGCTGACAGCCCCTGCAGTGTCTCCATACAGGTATAATCATAATAGTAGTCTGCAGTAAAGCCACGAATACCCACCTGGTCAAATGCCTGGCAGGCAGAGACAAAGCTTTCATAATCTGTCGGAAGAGGGATATCATACTTTTCAAAAAGGTCTTTGTTCACTACAAAGCCATGGGCATCTGCACACACCGGAAGCCAGTTTACGCTTCCATCCTCATTCATAAAATTGCTAAGGTATGTATCATAGACAGCGCCTGACGCATTGGTTGTGGAAAGATCCATCAGCTGTCTTTCAAGGAACTTGCATCATGAAGTGAAAAGCGACAGCAGGTTATAATATCCGGCAATCCACCATTTTCATTCAGAAATCTGTAGAAATCAAGATCGTTGTTGCCTACAACAAATTCAACATTGATATCCGGGAGCTGTTTCTGGATGTATGGTGCATATTTTTCATACAGGCTTGTGCTCCATAAGTACACCGTGATTGTGTCTGCATCTTCTTTCTCTGCACTTTTACTGCCACATGCTGACAGTAGTGATACGGCTGTCACCATTGCCAAAAGTACAGCCAAAACTCTGTTCCATTTTATTTTTTTCATTACAAGTTCTCCTTCATTTGCCCTGTCAATATATCCAGCAATTCCTAATTTTTTATCACCCCACCAATCTATGAATTACTTTTATCAGTAATTCCATATCAACAGGCTTAGCAACATGTTCATCCATTCCTGCTTCTTTTGCTCTTATTCTGTCCTCCGTGAAGGCATTTGCTGTCATTGCAATGATCGGTACCTCCTTTGCATCCTCTCTGTCCAGAGACCTGATCATCTTTGTGGCTTCATAACCATTCATTACAGGCATCATAATGTCCATAAGAATGACATCAAATTCACCAGGTTCACTTTTTCTGAACAGCTCAACCGCTTCCTGCCCATTCCACGCTTTAATCACGTCCGCGCCCTCATTTTGAAGCATAAATTCAGCGATTTCCATATTCAGCTCATTATCTTCCGCCAGAAGAATATGCAATCCCTTTATAGATTTTTCGGATACCTCCTTCTGTTCTTCACGTTTATCCGCATCCGGATCTATTTTAAATGGAACCCGGGTCACAAATGTCGTCCCTACGCCTTTTTCACTTTCAAAAGTAATGGTTCCACCCATTTTCTCGACCAGCTTCCTTGCAATGGCCATTCCCAGTCCGGTTCCGACAAACTTTGTGCGGCTTCCTGTATGTTCCTGTGCAAATGGTTCAAAAATATGTTTCTGGAACTCCTCAGTCATTCCGATTCCTGTATCCCGGCAGATAAATTCCATTGTCGTCATTCCTGGCTGTTCGGATGGGATTTCCATGCAGCTAAGATAAATATGTCCATTTTCTCTGTTATATTTCACTGCATTGGACAGGATATTCATCATCACACGTTTTACATACCCCGGACTTCCAATAAGAGCACGGTGTATGATTTCTTTTTTCTCCCATACAATCCGGATATTCTGTTCTGCAGCAATCTGTTCAATTACAACAAGCACTTCCTCAGAGATTTTGCTCAGATTAAATGGACTCTCTTCCAGAACAACTTCACCCGACTCCAGCTTACTCATGTCCAGAACATCATTTACCAGTTCCAGCAACAGATTGGATGCCGCTTTAACCTTTGTTCTGTATTCCTTCTGCTTCTCCATATCATCTGCATAATGGTCTGCCATATTGATCAAACCGTAGATTCCATTAATCGGAGTCCTGATATCGTGGCTCATACGATGAAGGAACTCTGTTTTTGCCTCATTGGCGGCTTCTGCCTTTTTTGCTGCTGTCAGAAGTTCTGCTTTATATTTTTCATCTTTTTCAAATTCTTGTTTCCGGTGCGCCAGATTGGTTCTGTATGTCCAGAACCAGAATATGCCGAACATCAGAAAATAAAGAAAAATAACACCTATAACACTTAATGGAAGATTACAAAACACTTCCGTATCCGGAAGATATGCGTAGATATAATAATCACGCTGTTTCAGCATGATTCCATAACATCCAATTCCTTCCTTCCTAAAATGATAGATATGCTGACTGTCTGTATGCTTTTTCATTGCCTGAACAACTTCGTTGTCGGCTGTATTCTGTCCCAACAGGCTCTCATTATTGCTGGCAACAACGATTCCGTCATCTGCAACGATAATCGTTCCATCTTTCTGGATACTATAACCATTTAAAAGCCCCTGTATCGTCAGCGTATAGTTTCTGGCAAATTCAGGAGATGTGTAATAATAGATTGCAACGATACCCGGTGCATCTTTTCTGGCGCAGGCTGCAATGTCAATAAAGGATCCATCTTCCCTGGTAAACCGTTCCGAATAGCTTCTTTCTTCATATCCGGCAAAATCCATGATAATTTCTTTTTGCAGATACTCCGTAATCTCATTAGCCAGAGACTCATCCGTGCTGTATTCACAGTCCGTCTTTCCTTCTGCATCCAGTACAATGATACCATCCACCCATAGAGTCTGCAGGTTTTCCTTCAGGAAATCCCGGCTTAGCTGACCGCCGTTTTCTATTTCCATATCGATATTCGTACTCATCTGTCTGGCACTTTCAATCGCACGGAGAAGACTTTTGGATTCCGAAGATTCATTATAATGGGTGTAGGTGGAACACTGCACTTTGACATAATTTACAATCTCTACCATTCTTTTCTCTGCTTCCGCTTTCTCCGCATGAAAGAAATAAAACAGAGAAACTACAGCCACACAGATTCCAATCAGACCACCGAATAGCTGGATTCGTTTTTCTTTTTTCTTTCTCTTAATATCCAAGATCATCCACCTCCAGATACTTCTGGGGATCATCCAGATATTTTTCAATAATTTTCAGGGATGTGCCATCCTGGCGCATTTCTTCCAGTGTCTGATCCATCTGCTCACAGATTCCCCTGTCATCCTCTTTTGCAAAAGCAACTCCTATCCCCACAACCATCAAAGGTTCTTCAAGGATGCGGAAGCTTGTATCATAATCCTTCATATACTGGACAATAGATTCCTCATGTGCGGCGACTGCATCTACATATCCTTTCCCAAGAAATGTATAGATCAGCTCCCTGTGTCCCAGACTGATCAGATTGCCCAGCTTGGGGATTCTCTGATCCGTCCGGTTCAGAAAGATGCCTTCCGGTTTGGTTGTGGACTGAACAGCCAGGTTCTTTCCCGCCAGGTCACTCAGTTTATAGAGATCACTGTTCTCATTTACAGCGACCACCTGCCGGCTTGCTATATATGGTCCCGCCCAGCGGTAATCGTCAAGGCGTCCTTCCATGGAAAAGCAGCCCATGATACAGTCAATCTCTCCGCTCTCCACCAGTTCTTTTTTCTTCTCCCAGTTGATCTGGACAACCTCCACCTGATATCCCATTCTTTTGAAAGCTTCCGCAGCCAGTTCTACATCGATTCCCGTCGGTACACCATCCTCATTCAGATAATTGTATGGTGGATAGCTGTCGCTGCCGAGGGTAATAACAGGCTTTTCGGTTTTTTCTTTCGTGTTATCTGTGTTTTTACACCCCGCCAGGGTGACTGCTAAAATCCCTGCAAGCAGAATGCCTGCAATCACTCTTTTTCCTTTCATTTTCTGTCTATCCCTAACTCTCCTTTTTGATTCTTCTATATCCGGTTACTTTCCATTCATCACTGTACAGTGACCTGCGGTTCGGTACCCCCCCCGCCTGATTTTTATACTTCTTATCGTCTTTTCCAGCACCTTCATCTCAACCGGTTTTGAAACATGTGCATTCATACCGGCTGCCAGAGAATGCTGAATGTCCTCTGAGAATGCATTGGCAGTCATGGCAATGATCGGTATCGTCTTTGCCAGTTCATGGGAACTTCTGCGGATTGCCCTCGTCGCCTCATAGCCATTCATAACAGGCATCTGCACATCCATCAGGATCATGTCATAATCACCTGGAGCAGACTGCTCAAATGCCTTCAAAATCTCTTCGCCATTTTCACAGATGGTACATTCCGCACCTTCAATCTTTAACAGTTCCGTCAGGATCTCTGCGTTCAGCTCATTATCCTCTGCACACAGGAATCTCATTCCTTGAAGGATATTACCATCCTGCTCATCTGTTTCTTCTTGTGCCGCCAGAGCAACCGTTCTATCCTCTGCAATTTTCAGATCCAAGAGAACCTCAAAACAGCTTCCCTGTCCCAATTCACTCTCCACATCAATGGTACCTCCCATTGCCTCAACCAGATTCTTAGTAATCGCCATTCCAAGTCCTGTTCCCTGTATTTTATTTGTAAGGGAACTTTCCGCACGGGTAAACGCATCAAAAATTGTATCCTTGAAATCTGCCGACATTCCCATACCATTATCGCTAACTAAGAAACGGTACTTTGCATAGACAGATGACTTTGTCTCACATTCTTCTACAAAGAACTGAATTTTCCCACCTTCCTGGGTATACTTCACTGCATTGGAAAGCAGGTTGCTGAAAATCTGCATCAGGTGAACCTGATCCCCATTCACCCACTCATGCTGAATATTTTCTTTTATGATTGTAAGGGTCTGCTGCTTTTCATATATTTGAGTATGAAATATAGTGTTAAGTTCCTGTACAAGATCCAGAATAGAAAAGTCAGAATATTTGAAGACTGTTTTTCCCGCCTCAATCTTGCTCATATCCAGAACGTCATTGATAATTCCCAACAGATGCTGCGATGAAATATCTATTTTATCTGCATACTCTATAACTTTTACTTTATTACCTGCATCATGTCTGATCAAAGATGTGATACCAATGATTGCATTCATAGGAGTACGAATATCATGTGACATATTAGACAGGAAATCCGTTTTCGCCTTATTTGCATTTTCAGCTGTCTGTAAAGCCTCTGTTGCAACGTTCTTTGCCTTTTTCAGTTTTTGATTGACTACTTCCATTTCCTTCATTGTTTGTAAATGAAGTTCATTATTTCTTTTTTCATATTCTGCTTTTTGATCTGCAAGACTAAGTCTGGAAATACTGTAGAATAATCCGGCAAAAAGTAAAAGTATAAAACCTGCCATGAGTATTGTTGTAAACAACACCGTTTTCTGGTAATCCATCAGCACATTGTCCACAACTCCCTTAGCCACAATGCACACCAAAATGGTGTTGTTGCTTTCTATCGGGCAATACCCCAGATAATAGGGGTTCTGTTTTCCCAAAAGTGCAACTCCGGATTCTCTGTTATCAAACTTCTTTTTGAACAAATCAGCCTCTTCTTCTGTAATAGCCTGTTCCCCTTTTAAATGTTTTAACAAAGAATAATTACGCAGGTATTTATCTCCACTCTGGTTCGTATACGTAATATTTCCGTCATGATCCAGCATGAACAAATATGCTTTTCCATGATAACCTTTCAATTTTAACATGGAATCCAGTTTCGAATGATCATACACAGTTCCAATTGCCGTATAAGTTTCTCCATTGATCGTGTATTTCTGACATGGAATCGCAACCAGATAACCGTCTTTTTTCTTCTGATCATAATCAAGACGCACCAGTTTTCCAATATTGTATCCGTTCTTTAAGTCCAGCAGAAGTTTACTTGGCATATCAATCCGCATTTTTGTTCCACCTGCTGATATTGCCTGACCATTTTCCTGAAGGAATATAAGAGTACTTTCCGATTCTTTTTCCCATGCTTCAAAGAAATTTTTGTTCGTATCCGTTTCAAGAGACAGTTCCCTCTCATGAAGTAAGAATTCCTCAACCAACTGCAGCTGGCTGTAGTATCCACTCACCTGAAGATCATAGGTCTGCTGTATCTGTTCAACAACAGCTCCCATACTGCTTTTTCCATTTTCGCTGATATACTTATTAGACTTACTTATAAGATACTTGATACAAACTAAGCTTAAAAGAATCATAAGTAGTATAAGCAACAGCCTTGTTATTTTTTTTCTTTTGTTTACCTTTTGTTCTATCTCCACTTTTACTGTTCAACCTCTATATAGTCTTCCGGTGCTGACGGCTGCTGTCCATTTGACATTGCTTCGGTCCATGCACTTGATAATGTTGTATCTTTAAGCTGCTCAATCTCACATTTCGGATTTATTTTTTTCAAAACGGACATTGTGGTGTCTGTAAGAAGAATCGAGTATTCCTTTTCTTTGTCTATTTTCTTATCATTAACTGTTAAGTCCTTTAACGAAAATCCACTTTCCTCTTGATTGACGATCATTTTCATACCGGATGCAATTGGTAATTCGTATTTATTGGTTACGTAAAAATTCTCATCAGCATCAGCAAGATAATTTTCCACGAGTTCATAAACCTGTTTACCATTGATTTTTGCAACATATAATGGTGTATCTGAACTCTTCGCTGTCATCATGCCAACCCGGCTGCTGGTGCATTCTCCTTTGTACATAGAAGAAGTGAAATAATAATATGGTGCCAGAGCCAGCTGTGCATCATTTTCTTCTCTGATCGTAGTTAAAATGGAAGATGCTGCATCACGGCCATTTCTATCGTTCAGTGAAATGGAATATTCATTTTCAAAATTCACCGTTGCTTTTTCTTCTGGATCTTTACGATTCATTACACTGCGAAAAGTATCATAAGCCTGTGTTTCATCCATTTCCCCTGACAGTAATCCGTGAACAGCCTCAAGACTTGCATCAAATGATTTTTGAGCGGAATATCGGATATAAACAGCATTATGATTAATTTCCTCTTCCAGTCCAGGCACATCCTGCATCATGGTTGGAACATCTGTATTCAATGAAATAACACCGCTTCCATCCGCAATCAGCTTTTGCCCCTCTTCTGAAATCATACAATCCAGCACATCCAGCGCAGTATCCAGTTTCTCCCGATCTTTTTCCAGGTTTTTGTTAAATGCAATGTTTAAGGACGGAGTCATGTACACATAGGATTCATCCGATGTCTGTGAAAAGTAAGGAATACGGATCAGCTCCGCATCCATCTGTTTCTGCAGCTGCTGCATAACCGTCGGATGTCCATGAAACATTGCTGATTTTCCTTCGACAAACATCTGGGTTCCTGTATTGATATCAATATTGATATCTTCTTTACCAAAATGCGAGTCCTTAAGAAACTGACTGGTTTCTGAAAAAATACGTTTCCATAATACATCATCAAACTTTACTTCATCCGCTGCAGTCTCTGCACCGTTTCGCCATTCAATACCATCCAGCTTGTAAACTCACCGATTGCTGCAGCCTGGATGATTTCATTATTAGACCAGTCTTCACCAAGATCCATGGAATACGGTTTTATGCCATTATCATAAAACTGCTGACATGCCTGTACATATTCCTCATAATTTTCTGGAATCTTTACGCCATACTGATCAAACAGTGTTTTGTTGGCAATGATCGTCTGCGGAATACCACAGATTGGCAGCCACTGGATTTCATCCTCCGCATTCTTATAATATTGCACCGCATAAGAATAATACTTGGAAACAACATCATAAGAAGCAAAATCCATAAGATAAGGCTGTAAGTCCTGTGCATCTGTTCCAGAAAATCGACGTACTGTTATAATATCCGGTAATTCATCATGTTCTTTAAAATAACTGTATAAATCGGTATCATTGTTACCTATAATAAATTCAATATCCTGATCTGGAAACTGTTCATGGATATAGGGTGCAATATTTTTCATCAAACGATTTTCCCACAGATAAACGGTAAGATGATCATCATTTATAGATACTTCTTTCTTTGACTGTCCACATCCAGACAAGACAGCAGATGCTACAAGTACACCTGACACCACTGCTATCAGACAACGTTTTGCCTTTTTCATACTTTTATTTTCCTCATTCTTTCCTGATAAAATCATTATTGTTACGTCTATGAAATAACACCGTAAAAAAGCACCGTCAGACAGACAGTGCACCTCATTTTATGCAACTGGCTGCCATTTTAAAGGCCCTGTAGCTTTGCGTCCCAGACTTTCATCTGGTTTGCCAATTTCCTTATTATAGCTTTAATCTTATGTAAAAAACTGATTTTATTATACTTTAGTGTTCTACTATACACAAGAAAAAAATTAACATTTTAACGTTCAAAAACAAAAAAAGAACAGCCGATACATATACTCGAACTGTTCTCTTACTTCCGAAGTCCACGCAGCATTGACATTACTGTTTCCTGCTCATTTGTACTCAGATCATTCCATATCCCTAGAACTTCTTTCTGTTTTTCTGTCAGATTCTCTGAATTATCTTCTCGAAAAAACTGCGATAATGTCACGCCCAAAGCTACACATATTTTTTCAAGTGTGATCAGCAACGGCAGGTTTTCCTGCTCTGGTTCATATGGTACTTACAATTCCACGTTGTATGTGATAAACTATTATTGTCCATTTAGACTACCTTTACAATCCTTTTTACAGCAAGTATACTTATTATATCGAAAAAATAATATGAAAATATCTGCAGAAATTATTAAGATATTGCCAAAACATAGAAAACAAATCACGGAGATAACAGAAACCGCACTTCCCATCAGACAGATCGTCCTGCAGACCGGCTTCAGCCAGCAGTCCTATTTCGGAAAATGTTTCCGTAAAAAAATGAACTGCTCCCCACGGGAATACCGCAAGAACAGAACCGAATGCCGCTTTGTATAAAATGGCATCCGGTTCTGTTCTTTTTATTTCGCTGCGGCACTTGCCCAAAACGCTCTGTTTCTTCCCGCAACCCATTTATTTTCTTTCACACAGTAGCTTCCTCTTAAACGAATATCTTCTGAAGAACTTCCGACCTCTACTGCATATCGTCCTTTTTCCACTTTCCAGTGCATATCAATGTCCAGAAAAGCCATTTGATCCGTTTTCACCTCAAAGCATACCGTTTTCTTTTCGCCCTTTCGCAGGTGAATGCGCTTAAAACCTGCCAGTTCTTTTACTGGTCTTGTCAGGCTGGCATATTCATCTCGTAAATAAAGCTGGACAACCTCATCTCCTTCACAGCTTCCCGTGTTCTCAACAGCGCAGGAGATCTGAACCGTATCTGCTGCCTTTTCATTTCCCATCGAGATATGTAAATCCGAATATGTAAATGTTGTATACGACAGTCCGTATCCAAAATAATATCTCGGTCTGTGCGGCATATTCACATAATTGGCAAAACCGATACTGCCGCTCTGATCCCAGGAGGAACCATATGGATGATTGTAATAAACCGGAAGCTGTCCCACTCCATAAGCAACGGTAACCGGAAGTTTTCCTCCCGGATTATATATTCCGGTTAAAATATCAACTACTGCTTCTGCTCCTGTTTCCGATGGACTCCATGCTTCCAGAATAGCATCTAAATATTCCTCTGCAGCATCACTGGAAATCGGTCTTCCATCAAAGTGAACGCCAACCAATGGTTTTCCAAGCTGCGCAGCCTTGCGAATAAATGCATCCTGACATTTTGGAAGGTTAATATCAGTACTGTCAATTCCTTCTCCCATTGATGCCATAGAACACGTTCCGTGCTTACCGCCAAGCGTCAGTATCACAATGTCTGCCTGCTTTGCTGCCTGCAGCGCTTCTTCAAAATGACTTTCGTCGTTTCCTGCAATCGGATAGCCATATGCATATAAAATCTCACTTTCCGGAAAGCGGATTTGTAATTCTTCATACAGATTTCTGCATTGCGGTTTCTGTCTTTTCAGGATCTGATCAAACTGCTCTGTCTCATCAGACTGAATATTGGTTCCCGGAACCGTAATAATCTCATCTGCATCTGCCTGTACAACTCCGCTTACACCTGCAATAGAATTGGCAATCGCATAGGTAGACTCCATCATGCACATATGTGTGTATCCACCAAACATTTTTCTGGCATACCCGGCATGCGGTCCGATCACCGCGATTTTTTTCCCTTTTGCCGCAATCGGCAATACGCCGTCATTTTTCAGCAGTACCATGGATTCTCTGGCCGACCGCAGGGAAGTGTCCTGTCTGCTTCCTGCATTACAAGAGCATGAAGCTCTTTTCCTTCCAGCGCATAGGGATTTTCAAATAAGCCCATTCTGAATTTTCCCTCCAGAACCCGCAAAACCGCTGTATCCAAAATATGGATATCCAGTTTTCCACTTGAAAACATCTCTTTTAATTTCTCATTATAGCCAGTACAGGACGGCATCTCGATATCCATTCCCGCATGAAGACACATCGCACCGGCTTCTTCAAATGTTTCTCCAATATGATGTACACTATGCGCATTTCCCACTGCACCGTAATCGCTGATGCACATGCCGTCAAATCCCATTTTTTTCCGAAGCAGTTTCGTAAGCATGTTATGAGAAGCAGATACATCTTCTCCATTCACAGAGCAATAACAAGGCATAATACCTTTCAGATCTGACTCTGTGATTGCTGCCTGGAAAGGTTTTGCAAACACTTCTTCTAAAAGTCGCGTCGGCGTTTCGCTGTGTGTTCCATGAATTCCACCCTGCGAATTATGAAAAGCCACAAAATGTTTTGCCACACTTTCTGCTTTTCTTGAAGCAACTGTATTCTTTTGTATTCCTTTCGTATACGCTGCCCCCATCGCACTTACAAGGGAAGCATCTTCTCCATAACTTTCTCCAAAACGGCCCATACGCGGATCTCTTGCCACATCCAGAACCGGTGCCAGTATATGGGTAATACCACAGGCCGTTTCCTGTCTGCTCACAATTTCTGCAATCTGTTCTTCCAGCTTGGGATCAAAACTTGCTCCCCTGCCAATCCCAGACGGAAAACTGGTGGAGTCCTGAATGAAGGCCCCGCACAATCCTTCCATATGAAAGATTGCCGGTATTCGATGGGCACTGTTTTCCATCACAATTTTCTGCACTTTTCTCTGCCATGCAGCCACTTCATCAAGTGTCTCCATCCTGCGCATTTCCAGCGTGCTTACTTCTCCCATTCCGTATTTTGTCTCCTGCTGAATTTTTTCAAAGTTATAGGCATCCTGATCAAAAGGAAAAACACAGTTAATCTGTGCCATCTTTTCATCAAGGCTCATTTCTTTGAGCAGAAGAGAGGCTCTTTCTTTGGCACCCAGTGTATGATCCCTATATGATTTCATTTAAATACGCTCCCCTTTCTCAAATAACTTCAGAACATGTAACAATCTTGCAACACTCCTTTCCAGATCTTTTCTGGTAATCCGTCTCTCCTGATAGGCCTGCAAAATCTGCCGGATCACCGGCGGGCCACCCGGCATCACAATATCATTTCCCGCTGCCACAGCATCGCCGCCATCTGCGACAATATCCATATCGCCCCAGTCAGTAACGACAACACCATCAAAGTTCCATTCTTCCCGTAAAATATGCGTACACAAATCTCGATTTCCAGCTGCAAGAACCCCATTAATTTTATTAAACGATGTCATAATAAAGGATACTCCGGCATCTCGAACCAACATTTCAAAAGGTTTCAGATAAAGTTCCCGCAATGCACGTTCCGTAAGGATGGAATCTACCGCATCGTACCGCTTCTTCGCACTTCCTCTTCGATACGTTTCCTGTTCATTCACGGCAAAATGTTTGGGGCAGACGCAGACAGGATGATTTTCCTGAACGCCCTTTGTAATCTGGACCGCACAGATTCCGGTCAGATAAGGATCCTCCGAAAAATATTCAAAATTTCGCCCGCAAAGCGGATTCCGGTGCAGATTGACTGCTGGTGCCAGCCATACGTCAACCGCTTTCTTTTCGCACTCTGCGCCAACCGCATTTCCAAACGCTTCCCACAGTTCTTTATTGAATGCGCAGGAAATCAGCATAGCCGTTGGCCAGGCCCCCGTTCCCACACCTGCCGGTCCATCTTTATAAAAAATGGAATGAATACCTTTTTCTGGCATAGCCGGGGAGACATATCCTTTTGCTCCGACTGGATGATCGTTTTTGGTCATTGGATTTCCCTGACCATCCAATATAGTTTCCGGCTGTTCCTGTTTGCTGAACGCTGCAAATGGAATTCCAGGTCCATACCCCACACACAATGCAGCCAGCTGTTCGATACTGAAATTTTTTACTTGTTCCATTTCATCCCGTAAAAGATCATATCTTTCCTGCTCTTTTAAACCATCGGTCTCTTCTTTTTTCTTTTCATGCATTCGGACCTTTTTTCGTCCTTCTCTTGCAGATAGTACCTGCAAATGCTCTACATTGCAGTTTTGCACGCAAAGACGATTCACACATTTTTTAATTACGTAATCTTCTCTTATCTGGATTTCTCCTGCAAAAATTGTCTCACGGGATGAATTTCCGATAAAAAACTGATATTTTCCCTTTTCCAGGATATATGATGCAGATGTCTCAACATATCCTGCCAGATCCTGCATGGATATTCGGATCGAAATATTCTGCTTCTCCCCCGGAGCAAGAAGTCTCGTTTTTGCAAAGCCTTTTAATTCTTTTTCCGGTTTTTCCGACTCTGTACCAGAGCAGGACAAATAAAGCTGTATCGTTTCTTTTCCTGCATAATTTCCGGAATTTGTTACCTCCGTAATAAATTCCACCTCTTCTTTTTCCTGTTTCATCTCTTTCGGAAGAATCGTAAACGATGTGTAAGACATTCCATATCCAAAGGGGTACAATACCAGTTTCCGAAAGGTATCAAAATAGCGATACCCCAGATAAATGTCTTCCTGATACACCGTTACCGGGCTTTTCGTATATCCTGTACTTCCATTTGCCTTTGCATCCAGTCCATAATTTTCGTAAGTTAAAATTTCATCTTCCTGTTCTTTATTCCAGGTGAAATTTTCTGCTGTCGGGTAGTCTTTGAAAGACTCTGCCATGGAAAAACTTAATTTGCCAGATGGATTCACAGCCCCCGTCAGAATATCAGCTAATGCTCCGCAGCCTTCTTCGCCCGGAATTCCCAGAAACACCACGGCCTTGATTGCGGAATAGGCGTTCACCCACTGCATATCGATCATTCCATTAATATTCAGTACAACGATCACATGTGGAAAAACACAGCACACCTGTTCCAGCAGTTCTTTTTCGGATTCGGTAAGTTCATAATCACCTTTGATGTGTCTGTCACATTCTTCCCCACCGGCATTCCTTCCCAGCACAAAAACAGCGGTATCGGTAAACTCCCTGGCTTTCTGCATCAGCTGCTCCGGAATGTGATACTCTGTCCACATCGGCTGATATTTTCCAAAGATCTCATACATAAAACCACAGTTCATATTTTCTACATTTGTGATATCAATACCGTCAATCACAAACTTTTCCGATTCGTTTTTTTGATTGCTGGTATAAAATTGTTTTAACCCTGCTTCTGCACAGATTCCTCTTTTTTCACATTCACATAAGAGATTCTTGTTTGCAAGGGATTTGGATGCTCCCGAACCGTTTCCCGAAAAAATGGTTTCTATCTGTGCCCGTCCCAAAAAAGCCACCTTTTTTTCTTTTAATGGCAAGATCTGCTCTTCATTTTTCAAAAGAACAATTGATTCTTCCACAAGTTCCTGAAAAATACTTTTTTTCATCTCTTTTCCTTTCTTTCTGCTGATGTCTTCCTAAACAAGCCTCTTTTGTCTATTTACGCAATATAACATGGACTTCATGCATTTTTCCATCCTTGAAATCAGGCAGCACAAACCCATCTGCTTTGTCGGACATATCGCAAACTGCTCCATCTGTCTTAATTTCAAGCACTCCTTTTTCCAGATGATCTGGATTTTCGATGATTACATGATAATCAGCACCTCGAAAATGTCTGGTCACTTCTGCCTTTTCCCATTCTTTCGGCAGACACGGATCGATCCGCAGTCCATCGTAATCCCGTTTGATTCCGAGAATTCCTTCGTACAATCCCATCATGCACCACGCAGAAGTTCCCGTTGTCCAGGACTGGTAGGATCTTCCATAATATCCGGGATTAGTAGAATAACAGTTTGTAAAAACATATGGTTCTGCTCCGGATTGCATGGATGGATTTTTATCACTGTCCGGCATAATTTTTTTCAGTGTTTCGAATGCTTTGCTTCCTCTCCCCACCTTGCAGTCCATCAGAATTTTAAACCCTGTAGCATGACAGTATACACCACCATTTTCAAACAATCCTGGCAGCATGCCGGACATTCTCCCTACATTGGGCGAATACTTCTGATACGGCGGAAGATTTAACGGAAATCCAAAATCATGCTCCATGGAATCCACTGCTTTTAATATCGTTGGTAATTTCTCTGCATCTGCAACATCTCCTAAAACAGCCCATGTCTGCGCGTTCAGATAAATTTTGCTTCCTTCGCTGTTTTTGGAACCAATATTCTCCACATCACTTAACGCCCGCATGTACCACGCTCCATCCCATGCATATGCATTAATGCTGTTTCGTAAGATACGATATTCCTCTGCTATTTTTCCGGCATATACCTGATCGCCTTTTTTCTTCAGTAATGCTTCTAATTCCTTCAATGCCAGGCAGACTGATGGGAAAGCATTACGGATTCCGCATATTCATCCGTTGTAACATTGAGTGCATCATTCCAGTCCGCAAAATAAATCCGTACCAGTCCATGCTTTCCTTTATCCTGCAGCAATCGATTCACAGCCGCTTTCACATGATCCAGAACAGCCGCCTTCCCTCCATCCTGCCATTCAATCTCCAGATCCAGGATAGAAAAGTCTCCCGTTTCTTTTATCAGCTGGCAGACAGCCCATATGATCCAGAACGGCTGATCGGAATACCGGGTATCATCATAAGGATACCACGTAAGAACTCCATGACCATCCCGAAACTGATGGCGAAGACATTCCAGAATCTCTTTTTTTGCTGTTTCCTGCCGATAGTTTAACAGGCCAACTGCAATCTGAAGATTATCGCGGACTCCTTTTTTCCCGACAATGCAAAAATCCACCTGTTTTTTCACCCAGTTATTCATCATGTGATTGATTTTTTCATCCGGCGTTTCCACGGTCAGCGAACGATATTTTTCCAGATAATGCGTTTCTGCTTTTTCAAGTTCCTTTTCCACAACTGCAGAATTGGAAAACTTTTCCGATACCGCCCTTGCCTCTTCAAGTGATTCACTGATTCCAAATACAAACTGTAATTCTTTTTCTTCTCCTGGCTGTAGCACAATTTTATGCTGCAGCACACCGCCCAGAATAAAAAGGGCCGCTTTGGAATTTGTACAGTCTTTTCCCTTTACGACAATGTCCGGTCTCTGGAAGAGCGCGCTTGCTGATGCATCCAGCCTTGTTATGGTACTGGTTGTCCCGCAAAATGCTTCCAGATTTCCATCATATGCGTATGCCGGCTCTGATGCTGCCAGAAATGCGTTGTATCTTTTGTGCGGTGCGAAAGGATGTGCGGATCTGCAATATACACCCTTTAACTTTTCATCATAATCTGTTTCCATACAACGATACATTTCATAATATCGCGGATAAGAAAAGCCCTCCAGATAAAAGCTGACTGCTGAAAATATGCTGAGATGGCGCTGTCTTTCCCCTGTATTTTTTATTTTCAAAGTCCACACTTCCTGGTATCCGTCTTCCGGTACAAACAGCCGCCAGGAACTTGCAATATTCTGATAAGAAGACTGGATTCTGGAAGATCCAATGCTGTGTACGCACTGATAATTTTCTACTTCCGTATTTAATGGACCTTCGCCGATATTCCAGCATTCTTTGCTTTTCTCGTCTCTTAGATAGATATATCTTGCATCGTCCTGATTCATCATACACATATCTGCTTTTTCACTGAGGTAATAGCTGCGCCCATGTCCTGTCTGGGAAATCTGCGCACAGTAATGATTTTCATTCCACAGATAATTATACCAGTATCTTGGTGTTCTGGTTTCTGTTATAATGCAGGAATTTCCATCTTCTGAAAATGTATAAGGTTTCTTTTTTTCATTGCATAATGTATCGCTCATTTTCAATTCTCCTTATTTTTAACCTACAGAGCCTGCCACTGGCAGTTTCTGTAAATTGAATGACAACTGCAAAGTCGGTACAGTCTTTCCTGTACGACCTTGTAGTTTCTCCGTTTATTTTTTCTCTTTTCTCGCAAGTACTTCTTCCCGCATCTTTGGTAATTTTTCTTCCAGATCAAATCTGGTAAAAATCAGGAACATAGCCAGGTTTGCAACCAGCGGAAGATAGTTGGAAAATCCATAAATCGAATATCGCATGGAAGCAGTTGCACTTTCCAGAGATGCCTGATATCCGCCAATGGCAAGAAATGCGGATAAGATAACAGATCCAAGGCCGCTTCCCACTTTACTTCCAAATCCTATGCTCCGCCCGACATTGCAACTAATTTCTTTCCATATTTCCATTCGTTATAATCTACCGTCATTGCTGTTAATACGCCGTACAGACACATCAGTGGAATCTGGATAAAGCTCGCCACAAGGCTGGTTGCTGCATAAACCATAAAGTTTTCCGGAATAAAGCAGCGGATCAGGGATGGAATGGCAGCTCCCATTAACCCAAGCTGAATTGTTTTTGTAACACCCAGCTTCGAAATGATCGGCTTGGAAACCACAAATCCGATTACCGTTGCCAGCATACCTGCCGCTCCTATGACTGCAACAAGATTATCGTTGCCAAAAATCCATTTTGCATAGTATGTACCCGAGGCTGCTGCCACTGCAGCGGTAATATTGGTAATCAAATTGAACAGAAGGACGATCACCCAGTATTTATTCTGCAATAACATTTTTATAGCATCTTTAAATGGAACTGCTTCCTCTTCTTCTGTTTCTGCCGGTGCTGTTTCTGATGCGTTTTCCGATTCGCTTTCATAATCCGAAGCAAATTTTGCTTTTCTTCCATTGTTGTAGCAGATCAGGAAAAGTAATAAAACGCCAAGTGCAAGCGCAACACCATATTTGATCCATGCACTCTGTGTACCACCCAGCATATTGGTTACCGGAATTGTGATAATAGCAATGATTGTTCCGGCACCGTAGTTTCCGACTGCACGGAACAGCCCCATATTGCTTCGCTCACTCTGGCTGTGGGTACGCACAATCATAACCGCTGAAAACGGTGTGGCAATCATAGTATAAATAACTGCTGTTAAAAGAAGATTGGTAACCAGTACATAAATCAATGCCGCTGTCTGTCCTGCCTGAATCGGGACCGTAAACATCATAATGATGATGACTGCTGCAGGAATCGCCATTTTCAGCATCCAGGAGTAATATTTCTTATTCCCACCTTTGGAGTGGTCAATCATATTTCCCACCAGAACGTCCGTCAGTGCATCTATAATCTTAGCGATCATCATCGCAATTCCGACTCCGCCTACCGCCATGCCGACTTTATCTGTATAAAAGTAAGTAAGCTGGCCAACCAGATTGGCCATCACGCCTAATGCTAACTGACCTCCCATATCAGCCATATAATCTGTTTTTCTCATAACTCTTCTTGCCCCGTCTGCATCATAGAGGACTTTTTGTTTCTTTTTTCCCATATCTTTTTCTCCCATCGTTTTTTACAGCCGCTGTTTTATACTTGTATTCTATCAAGTATTTTGTTTCTTTTATTACATATAGCAATTTAATATTATATATTTGGGCATTCTTTTTTTATTTTTAAATTATATTGAACACTTGGAAGATTGCCTGACAGAAGAAAACATACTCCTTTTTCTGTCTCTTTTCCTTCTATTCTTCCAATTTCATTTCCCGTCGGATCTAATGCTGTAAGAACGGCCTCCTTAGCTTTTACGTAGATTCTTCCTTCCAGCGTTTCGGCATATAATTTTCCCTGAAAGTGTACTGCTGTAAACGGAAAGCCCATCATCTGTGCACCTTCCTGATACGTTGTCTTGTCCATTCCCGTTGTTCCCATCGCAGTGATCACAAATTCCTCTGCCTGCTCCAGTTTTTCCTTTCCCACTGGAAGAAGTGCCAGCGTAATCCGCTCATTTTCTGACTGGATCTCAATTTTTTCAGACAGCCGCAGACTTTCTGCTGGGCTTCCACTGAAATATCCGCAATACGGTGTATGAATTACGAACCGGGCATGTGCCGGATCAAACACCAGCTCTTTTGTATCAGAAATCAGTTTTCCATCTACCAGACCACATTCCTCCGAAAGTATCTTCCATTCTTTCATTGCCCGGTCAAGAATTGCAGCAAATTCACGATAATCTCCTGTGCCTGCGATTTTCTGAATTTCATCAAAGACAAGTGCCTGTGCTCCCAGATACACGCCTTCTCGTATCTCTTCTGCATTCTTCGCTGCCTGTTTCAGCCTGTTGTGGTCTTTATATTTCCGCCATGCGTCACGATACGGTGACCATGCATAATACACACCGTGTTCTGCCTCCGAGAGATCTGCCCCATTCAAAAATCCTGCGTTCACTGCAACAGCCGCGTCTCCCTGATAGGTATCCCCTCCGTCCAGGAATACATTTCGCATACATGTGATGTAAGGTAAAAAAGTAGTTGGCATTGCGTGCATTTTCGGCAGTGTTTTCAAATCGTTCTGTGTATATACGACATCTACACGATTTTTAGCCGCCGATACCAGCCCTTTGAGAAATACAGATGCCATAAATCCCCACTGACAGATAACCGCCGGATCATTATATACATCAAAAACACTCCAGATTTCATCGTCCGGCTGATCGTCCGCCTTTTCCGACGTATGATAATTGTATAAAATCAGTCCGTCCCAGTCGTTCAAGCATGCATAGGCAACCGTGTGCACATATGCTGTCGAATGGAAAGGATGTTCCCCATATTCGTTCCACTCACTGAGCATGAAAGGCTTTCCTTTTACAATGGCAACGGAAGCAAGATTTAAAAGTGTTGTTGCCATAGAACCAACTCCTGTCTGCATGGTCAGCGGGTTCGTTGACACATATTCGGCCGGCCCTGCAACCAGATAGGTATTTGCCTCCTGGATCGGAAGCAGCGGGTGATTAAAATAGCTGTTATTTTCCATAAAATCCCCGTCGGTATGGCCATATACATCCGCTGCACCGGCAACCAGATTGCTTGTCACGATCGGAACTTTTACTCCAAGGGAATGAAGATAATCTTTCATATCCTGATAAAAATTACGATTCATCGTAATGCCAAATTCCATAAAATCAGCATAGCGGGCCGGACTTTCATTTTCTTCCCATTTTCCCAAAGGGTCGCATTCCGGCTGATAGAAATTACCTGCGGCTCCCTGCACAGTTCCTTTCTCCGGATCTTCTTCCTCGCCAAGCGCACATTTTCCTTCAAACGTCCATGCTTCTTTCAGACGCTCTCTTGTTCCATATTTCATCAAGAGGAAGCTGTTAAAACGATTTTGTACCTCATCCCGATATGGCTGCATCTCTTCCCGCTGATCCGTTTCCATCGTTCCTTTAATCGCAGAATCTTCATTATTGATCTGAACCGTGATCACCGCCGGATCGTCAATCAGCGCAAGACCTGTATAAGGATTCACATGACAGAGAATCTTTCTGGCATATTCTTTTTGCAGCTCTATCATCCGTTTATTGTACATGGGAAAACGTTTGATGCAGCTTCCCGCATTTCCTGGGTAGTCCAGCCCATCTCCTTCTACAAAATCTCTTGCAACGATAAGATCAATGTGAAAGTAAATACCCCGCTCTTTCAATTTTGCGACAAAATAGTCAAATCGATCCAGACCTTCCGGATGAAATTCTCTCCCGTTTCCTTTTTCATAATCTAAAAGTGGAGCTTCTTTACAGCTGGACCAGCTGCGTGGTTCTTCGCTGATTGGGGCATCTGCTGCATGGAGCCGAATCACATTCACGCCCAGGCTCGCAAAACGTTCCGCCAGTTTCTCTGCGGTTTCATGATCCGGGGTATTTGATCTTGCAGCCACATTAAACCCAAGAAATTTTGCCCTTACACCATCTTCAAAATAAAAATGGCCATTCCTTGTCGTTACAAATCCATGTTTTCCAGCTGGTGCATCCAAAAGATAAGAATAATCGAGAACACCTTTATTTGGATTCGTTTTATTAATTTTAATCGGTTGTCTCATACGTATGATCCGCCTTTCCTTTTTTCTAATCGCACTTTATCAAAAATGAAAGGAAAGATATTACATAAAAACATACAAAATTATATGTTTTCGTATTGTTATTTTTCTTTTTCCATTTTATACTTTAAATTTGGAAGTGAAGGAATCGTGAATTGCTTTGCAGAAACTTTCAAACGAAAATTTGATCCACTGCATCCCACAGATATCAGGAGAATATCATATGAATTATGTTACTTTTTGTAAAAATTACTATGCCGTTACAGGAATTCCTACGAATCTAATTACTGAAGCAGGAGCTATTTACTCTGCTTTATCAGAACAGCTCCACATCTCAACAGAGAGCCCTTATCCGCTTTATCCATCCGATTATAATCCCGAATTTCGTTTTGCATCTCCCGACATTGTATATGGCTCTGTCCAAATTGAAGCTACTGGTGAATATATCATCTTAGGCCCGGTTTTTTCCGTTCCTGTGACAGATGAGCTCGTCCGCAGTTATATGCATGACTCTGCCACGCCCCTGAAGTACAAGGAAGTAATCGCTGAGGCTCTCGCCTCCATTCCCCGGTTATCACATATCCAATTTTGTCAGCATCTTGTTTTCCTGCATCAATGTGTGAACCACAAGGAAATCAGTGTGTTGAAATTATTGGGACAGCGTGCACCCCAGCAATTGCGGCAGAGCCAGCAGCATTTGAAATCCATTACAGAAAATATGGAAAATAAAAAGATGCATAACACTTACCAGTTTGAATGCGAACTTTTTCAGTTTGTTCAAAACGGAAATGTAAATGCTTTGCAGAATTTTTTGAAGAATAATACATTACAATTAGAAGAAGGCAGACTTGCAAAAACCCCGATTCGCCATGCCAAAAATCTTTTTATCGTGACAGCAATCAAAACCGCTGTTCTTGGTGCCATTCCGGGAGGAGTAGATATTGAAAAAACATATCAGCTTCTGGATCTTTATATTCAGGAATGCGAGGCACTGCAGTCACTGGAAAAAATCCAGGCACTGCAATACTCCATGATTCTGGATTTTTGTCAGCAGGCAGGTGAAACCAAAATCCCTGCTGGAATCTCAAGAGAAGTTTATACCTGTATGAATTTTATCCGTACACATACAAACGAATCCATCTCTGTGAATGATGTCGCGGATTCCATTCAGAAAAGTACTTCCTACACGATGAAAAAATTCAAAACTGAGCTCGGCTTTACCATAGGTGCTTTCATTACAAGATGTAAATTAGAAGAAGCTAAAATGCTTTTAACCTACAGTACAAAAAGTCTGGCTGAAATCAGCAGTTATCTCTGCTTTTCCAGCCAGCCTCATTTTCAGAGTTTATTCAAAAAACAGTATCATATGACTCCTTTAGAATACCGGAAAAAATCCGGTGTAATGGATACTATACGGCTTTAGTTTATCCTTTCCAGAGGCCCATTACAAAAACCTCACCTGCCGTTTTATCTTTTGTATGAAAACAGCCGATGAGGTTTTTGCTAAGAATGAACATCAGTGCAGATGATAAACCAGTTTCACAAACGCCGGATCATCATGGTTTACAATTTCACTGTGTCCGAGATGTTTGTAAAACAGAACATAAAAAAAGCTTTCAATCCTTGTTTCAATCCCTCTGAGTTCATCATACAATCTGTCGTTTCACCCCTTATTTTCTGACATTTCTGTGGAAATATACTTTTTTCTTCCTCCTTCATTGCGAATCTTTCCGGGAAATGCTATAATAGCCAAAGTTGAAAGCGCGAAATCCGAAGCATTTGCAAGCTGCTTCGGAAAAAAAGACCATCCCCCGGACAAAAAGAGAGGGGATATGTCCATCCTACGGGACATAAGAAAGGAGTTATTCTATGCCTTATGATGACGTACAAAAATTTTCAGAGGCTGCCGTAAACAAAGCAAGGCTGCTGAAAGAACACCCGGGGAAATACTTTCTCCGTGCAGTCATGGCCGGTTTCTTTATCGTGGTTGCCATGATTTTCTCCAACGTGGTAGGCAATACGTTCCAGAGTACAGATCCTGCCTGGGGAAAACTGCTTGGCGGTATTGTGTTTGCCATTGCGGTTCTGCTGATCGTTTTTATCGGTGCAGAGCTTTTCACCGGAAACAATCTTGTTATGGCATTTGGGGCCTATGACAAAAAAGTCTCCTGGGCACAGGTTGGAAAAGTATGGCTGGTAAGCTACATCGGAAACTTTGTCGGATGCCTGATTCTCTCCGTAATTTTCGTACTGGCAGGTGCTTCCGGTACTGCCGATTATTACGCAGGATTTATTGGAAATAAACTTTCCATTCCTGCCGGAGAAATGTTTTTCCGTGCCATTCTCTGCAACTTCTTCGTCTGCCTTGCCGTTGCCTGCGGCATAAAATGCAAAAATGAAGTTGCCAAATTTTTCATGATTATACTTTGCATCACCGGATTCGTTGTTGCCGGTTTTGAACACTGCGTTGCCAATATGGCCACCTTTGTTACCGCTGCACTTCTGGTCCCAGGCGGCATTTCTCTGACTGCCGCATTGAAAAGTATGGTCATTGTAACTATAGGAAACGCAATAGGAGGCGGTGTGCTCCTTGCCTGGCCGCTTCGAATGATGAGTGCAGATAAATGACAAAATCTTTATACATTGCGGAAAAACCGAGCGTTGCTCAGGAGTTCGCAAAAGCGTTAAAACAGAATATGCAGCGCAGGGATGGATACTTAGAGTCGGATCAGTCCGTCGTAACCTGGTGCGTCGGTCACCTGGTTACGATGAGCTATCCGGAAAAATATGATCCTGCGTTAAAAAGGTGGAGTCTCGAGACCCTGCCTTTTTTGCCTGAAAACTTCAAATATGAAATTATCCCGGAAGTAAAAAAGCAGTTCACCATTGTGAGTAACCTGCTCCACCGGGAGGATATTGAAACCATTTATGTCTGTACCGACTCCGGGCGTGAGGGAGAATACATCTATCGTCTCGTCGCGCAGATGGCCGGTATCAAAGACAAGAAACAGAAGCGTGTCTGGATCGACTCGCAGACAGAAGAAGAAATCCTGCGCGGTATCCGCGAAGCGAAGGACGAAAGTGAATACGACAATCTTTCGGCATCCGCTTATCTCCGCGCCAAAGAAGATTACCTGATGGGCATTAACTTTTCCCGTCTTCTCTCGCTCAAATACGGAAGCGCTGTCGCATCGTATCTCGGCACTAAATATCAGTCTATTTCCGTCGGCCGTGTTATGACATGTGTGCTCGGCATGGTCGTACGCCGGGAGCGCGAAATCCGCAGCTTTGTGAAAACACCATTCTACCGTGTCATCGCCGGTCTTTCCTTAAATGGACGCAATTTTGAGGGGGAATGGCGCGCCGTAAAAGGCAGCCGCTACTTCAACTCTCCGCTTCTCTATAAGGAGAACGGCTTCCAGAAAAAAGAGGACGCACAGAAACTGATGGAGGAATTAAGCATGCAGAATCCTCTGATCCCGCATGTCCTGAAAATGGAGCGAAAAAAGGAAAATAAAAATGCGCCACTGCTTTACAACCTTGCGGAGCTGCAAAACGACTGTGCCCGCTTTTTCAAAATCAGTCCGGATGAAACGCTGAAAGTTGTTCAGGAGCTTTACGAGAAAAAGCTGGTTACCTATCCGCGAACCGATGCCCGTGTGCTTTCTTCTGCCGTTGCCAGGGAAATCAGCAAAAACCTGCGCGGCCTGCAGCAGTACGGCATCTGCAGCGGCCTTGCAAATGAAATTTTGCAGGGTGAAAGCTGGAAAAAGATTGGTTCCACCCGCTATACAAACGATAAACAGATTACCGATCACTATGCGATCATTCCGACCGGACAGGGCCTTAACAATCTGCGGAACCTCTCGGAACTCTCCGCAAAAGTTTATGAGACAATTGTCCGCCGTTTTCTCGGTATCTTCTATCCGCCGGCGGTCTATCAGAAAGTTGCTCTTGTCACCGAAATCGGCGGCGAGCAGTTTTTCTCCAACTTCCGTGTTCTCGTGCAGGAGGGCTATTTAAAAGCCATGCAGTATTCTTTCTTCCGTAAGAAAGAGGAGGACGACGAGGGCAGAAAGGAGGACGAGACGACTTGCGATCCCTCTTTTCTTGCAGCGCTGTCCCAGCTGCAGAAAGGCAGCGAGCTGAATCTTCTCGGCCTTTCTATCAAAGAAGGAGAAACCTCTCCGCCAAAACGCTACACCTCCGGTTCGATGATCCTTGCAATGGAAAATGCCGGACAGCTCATTGAAGACGAGGAGCTGCGCGAACAGATTAAGGGAAGCGGCATCGGAACGAGTGCGACGCGTGCTGAGATTCTGAAAAAGCTTGTCTTTATCAAATATCTTGCTCTGAACAAAAAGACGCAGGTTATCACCCCGACACAGCTTGGCGAAATGATCTACGACGTCGTACACCAGTCGATCCGCCCGCTTCTGAATCCGGAGCTGACGGCAAGCTGGGAAAAGGGACTTACCTATGTAGCGGAAGGCTCCATTACCTCCGAGGAATATATGGGAAAACTGGAAAACTTTGTGACACGCCACACGGTAAATGTGAAGCAGCTGCGGAATCAGTTCCAGCTAAAGAGCAGCTTTGATGCGTCCGCGCCGTATTACAAAAAAGCCTCTTCCACGCGCTCCCGTACCGGGAAACGTACCGCTGCAGAAGGCTCCTCTGCAAAGTCCTATTCCACTGCCAGAAAAAAGGGCGCACAGAACTCCTGAAATGTGGTAAGATAAACAGGAACTAAAACAAGAAAGGATGAATCACGCATGAAAGATGCAACCATTTCTGAACTTTATGATTTAACCCAGACCATTGCCGCAAAAATCTTTGAAGGCAAAACGTATCCATGGGAAGTGCTTCCGCTCATTAAAGATTTTATTCTTGAACTCGGCGAAACACTCGATCCGGCAGAATACGAAAAACGCGGCGAAAATGTCTGGATCGCAAAAGATGCCGTGATCGCACCGACCGCTTCCATTAACGGCCCATGCATCATTGGAAAAGGCGCTGAGATCCGTCAGTGTGCCTTTATCCGCGGAAACGCCATCGTCGGCGAAGGCGCTGTCGTTGGAAACTCCACCGAACTGAAAAATGTCATTCTCTTTAATAAAGTACAGGTTCCGCATTACAACTATGTCGGCGACTCTGTTCTTGGATACAAAGCCCATATGGGTGCCGGTTCCATTACTTCCAATGTAAAATCCGATAAGAAGCTCGTTGTTGTCAAAGGCGTAGATGAACAGATCGAAACCGGACTGAAAAAATTTGGTGCGATGCTCGGCGATGAAGTTGAGGTCGGCTGTAACAGCGTATTGAACCCGGGAACGGTTGTCGGAAGAAATTCCAACATTTATCCACTCTCCTGTGTTCGCGGTGTGATCCCGTCAGGTCATATTTTTAAGAATGCGAAAGAAATTGTCGAAAAAATCTGATAATTAAAAAAATTCTCTTTTATCGAGAGAAAACCAAACCGATTGATTTAAAAGACCGCCGGAAATTTTATCGTTTTCCGGTGGTCTTTGCAATTTTTTATCAAAATATGCTGGACGAATGACCAATTTTGTGAGACAATAACCATAGGTCTGTGAACAGGCTGGAAACAGTCCGTTCGAAAGACAAAAGCTCAAATAAGTACATATTTGAAAGGAGTTTAACAATGACTTATTCACACGAAGTAGAATGATGTGTCCGGTTGCCCAGGGCGTGCATCACGGTGCAGCTCCGATTCCGGAGGAAGCAAAATGGGTAAAAGCAAAAGAAATCAAAGACATTTCCGGATTCACTCACGGTATTGGCTGGTGCGCACCGCAGCAGGGTACCTGCAAGCTGACTCTGAACGTAAAAGAGGGCGTTATCCAGGAAGCTCTCGTTGAGACTATCGGATGTTCAGGAATGACTCATTCTGCAGCTATGGCATCTGAGATTCTGCCAGGACTTACCATCCTTGAGGCACTGAATACTGACCTTGTGTGTGATGCTATCAATACTGCTATGAGAGAGCTCTTCCTGCAGATCGTTTACGGAAGAAGCCAGAGTGCATTCTCCGAGGACGGACTGGTTGTAGGCGCAGGCCTGGAAGACCTTGGTAAAGGACTTCGTTCCCAGGTTGGTACCATGTACGGAACTCTTGCAAAAGGACCTCGTTACCTGGAGATGACCGACGGTTATGTAACAGGTATCGCTCTGGATGCAGATGATGAGATTATCGGTTACAAATTCATCAACTTCGGAAAGATGATGGACTTCATCAAAGCCGGCGATGATGCAAACACAGCTTTCGAAAAAGCAAGCGGACAGTACGGACGTGTTGCTGATGCTGTTAAGATCGTTGACCCGAGAAAAGAGTAATCAGATAATTTAGGAGGATAGGAAAATGGCTTTATTTGAATCATATGAAAGAAGAGAGAAACAGATTCTGGCTAAGCTTGCTGAGTACGGAATCAACTCCATCGAAGAAGCTGCAGAAGTTACAAAAGCTGCTGGCCTTGATGTATACAAAATGATCGAGGCATTCAGCCAATCTGCTTCGAGAATGCAAAATGGGCTTACACTGTAGGCGCAGCAATCGCAATCAAAAAAGGATGCCGCAAAGCTTCTGAAGCTGCTGCAGCAATCGGTGAGGGACTTCAGTCCTTCTGTATCCCGGGTTCTGTAGCAGATCAGCGTAAAGTTGGTCTTGGCCATGGTAACCTTGGTAAAATGCTTCTGGAAGAGGACACCGAGTGCTTCGCATTCCTGGCTGGACATGAGTCCTTCGCAGCTGCTGAGGGTGCTATCGGTATCGCTGAAAAAGCAAACAAAGTACGTCAGAAACCTCTGCGTGTTATCCTGAACGGTCTTGGAAAAGACGCTGCTCAGATCATCGCTCGTATCAACGGCTTTACTTATGTAGAGACTGAGTATGACTACTACACCGGAGAACTGAAAGAAGTATTCAGAAAAGCATACTCCGATGGACCGCGTGCGAAAGTTAACTGCTACGGCGCTAACGACGTTCGCGAAGGCGTTGCTATCATGTGGAAAGAGAACGTTGACGTTTCCATCACCGGAAACTCCACCAACCCGACTCGTTTCCAGCATCCAGTTGCAGGTACCTACAAAAAAGAGCGTATCGAAGCTGGTAAAAAATACTTCTCCGTTGCTTCCGGCGGTGGTACAGGACGTACTCTTCACCCGGACAACATGGCAGCAGGTCCTGCTTCCTACGGTATGACCGATACTATGGGACGTATGCATTCTGACGCTCAGTTTGCAGGTTCTTCTTCTGTACCGGCTCACGTAGAAATGATGGGTCTGATCGGCGCAGGAAACAACCCAATGGTTGGTATGACTGTTGCTGTAGCTGTTGCTGTTGAAGAGGCAGCAAAAGCTGGCAAATTCTAAGATTAGCCAAACCTTGCGTAAATAAAATTATTTGAGCAAAAAAGAAGCGCCGCGGGAATTTTCCCGTATGGCGCTTCTTTTTTGCTGCTTTCGATATCCTGCAAACTATATTCTTTTGATCCATGCACAAAAACGCCTCTGAACCCAAAACGTTTCAGAGTTTTTTATATCATTCTAAGCATTATTTTGCAGCGATAAACTTCTTTGCAACCAGTGTCTCTGCACAAAGTACTGCTCCGCCTGCTGCGCCGCGGACCGTGTTGTGGGACAGACCTACGAATTTCCAGTCGTAGATGGAATCCTCTCTTAAACGGCCTACGTTGATTCCCATGCCGTTCTCGTAGTTGACATCCAGTGTTACCTGCGGACGGTTATCTTCTGTCATGTAACGGATGAACTGTTTCGGTGCGCTTGGCAGATTCAGCTCCTGCGGAAGGCCTTTGAAGTTCTCCAGTTTTTCGATCAGCTGCTCTTTCGTCGGTTTCTTGCGGAATTTCACGAAAACAGCTGCGGTGTGTCCGTTTAATACCGGTACACGGATGCACTGGCAGGTGATCTTCGGCTCGGTTGCTTTTACGATCACGCCGTTCTCGATTTTACCCCAGATACGAAGCGGCTCCTGCTCGCTCTTCTCTTCCTCGCCGCCGATGAACGGGATGATGTTGCCTTCCATCTCCGGCCAGTCTTTGAAGGTTTTTCCTGCTCCGGAAATTGCCTGATATGTGGTTGCAACAACCTCATACGGCTCAAACTCTTTCCATGCAGTTAAAACCGGCGCATAACTCTGGATGGAGCAGTTCGGTTTTACCGCAATAAATCCTCTCTTGGTGCCCAGACGTTTTTTCTGGAACTCGATGACATCGAAATGTTCCGGGTTGATTTCCGGCACTACCATCGGCACATCCGGTGTCCAGCGGTGTGCGCTGTTGTTGGAAACAACCGGTGTCTCGGTCTTTGCATATGCTTCTTCAATCGCTTTGATCTCGTCTTTCGACATATCAACTGCGGAAAATACAAAATCTACGGTAGATGCCACATGCTCTACATCATTTACATTCATCACAACGAGCTTTTTCACTGCTTCCGGCATTGGAGTATCCATTTTCCAGCGTCCGCCGACTGCTTCCTCGTATGTTTTTCCGGCACTTCTCGGACTTGCTGCCAGGGTCACAACTTCAAACCACGGATGGTTCTCCAGCAGAGAAATAAATCTCTGACCTACCATACCGGTTGCTCCTAAAATTCCTACTCTCAATTTCTGCTCCATTGGTTTCATCTCCTTGTTCTTCTGTGGCGTACATTTGTGCGCCTCATGTCATACTATACCAATTTTTTCAAAATTGCAACTGTTTTTTCAATTTTCCTGTAAATATTTTTTATTCTGCTCGATGACAGCCAGCATCGCATCTGCTCCCGGCGCACCGATCGTGTTGCGTCGTTCTACGCAGTTCTTCATGCTGATGGCATCATAAATATCATCCTCGAAGACCGGGCTGATCGCTTTGTACTCTTCGAGTTTCATATCATCAAGGGAGATTCCTTTGTCAATGCAGTACAGAACGAGACGACCGACAATGCCATGTGCATCGCGGAACGGAACGCCTTTTCCAACAAGGTAATCAGCTGCGTCCGTTGCATTCGTGAAACCGTTCTTTGCACTGTTCTCCATGCGGTCTTTTTTGAAGTGCATGGTAGAAAGCATGCCATTGAACAGAGCCAGGCATCCTTTTACGGTGTCGATGGCATCGAAGGTCAGCTCTTTATCCTCCTGCATATCTTTGTTGTACGCCAGCGGGATTCCCTTCATAGTGGTGAGCATTGACATCAGAGCTGCGTAAACGCGGCCTGTTTTTCCTCGAACAAGCTCTGCGATATCCGGATTCTTTTTCTGCGGCATGATACTGCTTCCGGTGCTGTATGCGTCGTCGATGTCCACAAACTGGTACTCATTGGTATTCCAGATGATGATCTCCTCGGAGAAGCGGGAAAGATGCATCATAATCGTAGAAAGAGCACTGAGGAGCTCAATGACATAGTCACGGTCGGATACGGAATCCATGCTGTTTAAGGTCGGGCCGTCAAAGCCGAGCAGCTCTGCGGTGTAAGCGCGGTCCAACGGATACGTCGTTCCAGCCAGCGCACCGGAACCGAGCGGACAGTAATTCATTCTCTTGTAGATGTCTGCAAGGCGGCCTCTGTCGCGGCGGAACATTTCAAAATATGCGCCCATGTGATGTGCCAGTGTGATCGGCTGTGCTTTCTGCAGATGGGTGAATCCCGGCATATAGGTGTGAATGTTCTCTTCCATGATTTTTTCGAGTGTTACCAGCACCTCTTTGACGAGTGCATCAATCTCGGTGATCTCATCGCGGACATAAAGTTTCATATCGAGGGCTACCTGGTCATTGCGGCTTCTTCCGGTGTGCAGCTTCTTTCCGGCATCTCCGATGCGGTCGATCAGGTTTGCCTCCACGAAGCTGTGGATATCCTCATATTCGCTGGTGATTTCCAGTTTTCCGCTCTCTACATCGGCAAGAATCCCCTCCAGTCCTGCAAGAATCTGGTCTCTCTCCTCTTCTGTCAGAATGCCCTGTTTTGCCAGCATCTTTACGTGTGCCATGCTGCCTTTGATGTCCTGTTTATAGAATTTCTGATCAAAGCTGATGGATGCATTAAAATTATACACTAACTTGTCGGTCTCTTTTGTAAACCGTCCGCCCCATAACTGTGCCATTTTCATTCCTCTTTTCCTGTAAGTTTTTTAAATTATCATGTATTATTATACAAGCATCCAACCTTCCTTTGCAAGTCAAATCACCTACTTTCCCGAATTTCGGCGTTTTGTGTAGTTTTTTTCCAGCCAGCCCAAGATGCCGTACAATCCTGCCGCAACGAGGCAGAGGATCAGGATGGACAGGATTACCCAGTCAAGTCTGAACAGATTTGCCCACCTTTTTGCGGCAGAGACGCTCGTCAGCCGCCCGATTTGCCGCTATCCAGAGCTCTTCAGAGACGATAGCAGGAATTTTCCCCGCATAGACGTACTGCCCGCCCGGCGGTGTAGGGAGCGTTTTTCCGGTGTTAAAATCGTAATGCTTCCTGTTCATGACTACGGTGCCTTTATTCATGGGATTCCGCACCATGCGGATAATGTCTGTTCCAGAGAATGGTTTTCCGGCGCGGCTGCGGACGCCCTCCGCTGCCAGAACCGCCGCAATTTTCCGTCCGCCGAGACCGTCTGCACAGAGTTCGTACATACGGTGCTTCACTGCGGCCTCCTCCGGGATGATCTCAATCGCTCCGTCTGCCGTCCGCCGGTAACCATAACTTTTTGAGGTCAGCACCGGCTTTCCATTATTCTGCTGCCGTTTCTGGTGCGCCAGATTCATCTTCTTGCTCAGCTCCCGGCTGTACTCCTCCGCCAGAATCGCCTTAATGCCGGTCAGAAGCGCGTCTTCCGGCGAATAGAATGTGTTCTCCAGATAAAAATACAGCCGCTTTCCGGCGCAGTTTAAGCGGTCTGCGAACAGATACCAGTCCCGCGTGTTCCGCATCAGGCGGTCCTGCGACTTGATTACGACGACATCAAACCGGTTCTGCTCGAGATCCTCGTACAGGCGGTTATATTCCCGTCTGCCCTTCCGGCTCGTACCGGAGCGGCTCTCCACGTAGGCATCCACAAGCCTCCATCCTCTTGCCCGGATTGCCTCTTCCGCCTCCGCCGCCTGCCTTACCAGCGCATCCTTCTGGTTTTCCTCCTCGGTGCTGCACCTTGCATAATAAACCGCACGCAGCTTCTCCTCTTCCATCTCCTGTCTCACTTTCCAGATGCTTCTCTTTACTATATAGAAAAAAGGACCGGAAAGTTCCGACCCTCTTTTTGTAATTTCTTTTACGGATTGCACCGTCCGCACGGCTCATAGCCTTCGGCGATCAGGTCCTCGCGCGGTCCCTGATATGTCGCCTTGTTTTCATCCTTAATCGAGCTGACGCTGGAGCATGACGGCAGGTGGAATTTCATGCTGGATGTGTTCATGACATATTCCTGCTGATCCGTCATCGTTCCGCTGCTTTCGCTTAACGTGCTGTCTCCCGTTGCATAATTAATCGAGATGCCCGGCTGATTGTTGTATGCGAAGATATGGAAGGAAATGCCCTCGCCGTCATCTTCCATGGAAAGTGCCTCCATCTCCACACCGTCCGCTACAAGGTCGTCCCCGGTAAAAATTGGTGTAACGCGGTACAGCACATGGTTTCCGGTCTCTTTGACGTAGTCGGCAACCATGTTTTCAAACGGCAGCATGCCCTCGACATTCAGATAACGTGTTCCAGTGATCAGATTCTTCTCGTTTGCATTCTCACCGGTCAGCTGGTATCCGATCAGATGGCAGCGGTTGTACAGATATTTACCTTCCACCTGATCGTATTTTACCGTATGCCAGCCCGTCGGCTTTACCTGGCCGATCGCGCCGCGCTTCTCCGTCGGCATAAGATCCTGGCCGATATTCGCCTCTGCCACGCCGCATCGTCCCAGGCTGTCCAGATCGCTGTAATGCTCGTACGACTCGGTCGTCTTTTCCTCATCGGTAAAATCCGGCTCATTTCCGTTTAAAACGACATACGGTTCACCGGAAAACTCCGGAACATCAAGAACTGAAACGGCCGTCGGTGCCTGATCGGTAATCTGGGATTCCGTCATCGTATAAGCGGCCGTAACCTCCGAACCGGAATCTGCTCTCGCCGTCGAGAGAAGATCCTGCGCCTCACAGCCGGTCAGTGTCAGAGCAAGAAGCGCCGCCAGCAGCAGAAGCTGTTTTCTTAGTTTTTTCATTTCTCATATACCTCTTTCGTTATTTTCTCATGGGAATAGCCTGCAAACTCCTCCTCGGACACTTTATTCCATTTGGAAAGATCCAGGTCGAATTTCCGGTCAGACGGATAATGCCGGTTCCACCAGAAAACGATGATTTTCTCTATCTTCGCTTCCACAGCCTGCAGTCCTGTATTCTCCACAAAGCAGTATTCTCCTTCGCCTGCCTGCTCCAGAAAATCTGCCGCCGCCTGAAGTGTTACCTTCCCACTCTCCTTCTGCTCCGCGAACAGCTTTTCCGAAGCCGGATTCATCCAGAGCGTTTTCCCCTCACACAGTTCGCAGATTTTTTCCGTTACCACGCGGTCCCGCGAAACGCGTCGTCCGCCAAACTGCATTCCTCTTCGTTCTTCCAGACATACGATTCCTATCATCTGTCATCCTCCCTTCTCTTGCGTGTGCATATCTGAACACCTGACTGCCGTAGATAATCAGATAGCCAAGCCCCTCTCTTGCCCCGATAAACTCTCCGATTACAACACCGACGAGGCACAGGCCGATGTTGACCTTCCACACGGCGAGCAGCCCCGGAAACGACCACGGCAGCACGACGCGGAACAGCATATCCTTCTTCGTTCCGCCGAGTGTTGCAATCAGGCGGAGCATATCCGGCTCCACACTCTGAAAGCTGCTGTAAATGCTGATCACCGAGCCGAATATCGCAACGGAAATGCCGGCCGTGATGATCGTTTTCACGTTTGCCCCCATCCACACAATGAGAAGCGGGGCGAGCGCCGATTTCGGCAGGCTGTTCAGGACTACCAGGTACGGCTCCATCACCGCAGAAAAGCGCGGAAAGAGCCACAAAAGCACAGCGAACGCCATGCCAAGTGCCGAGACGAGCAGAAAGCTGATTCCCGTCTCATACACCGTGATCCCGATATGGCGCAGAAGGTTCTGCTCCGTCAGCAGGGTCACGAACGTTTTTCCCACCCGCACAGGGCTGGAAAAGATAAACGGATCGATCCATCTCAGATCCGCCGCCACCTCCCATAATACCAGAAAACTGACGAGAAGCAAAGCCCGAAACACCCGCACCTGCTCCCGTTCTCTTTTTTTCTGCCGGAGATACGCCCTCTGAAAGCTGCTCTCCGGCGTTTTTGCCTGCTCACGCATTTTCATTCAGCTCCTTCCAGATGGCATTGAAATACGTTTTAAATTCCGGCGCACTGCGCGCTTTCATCGGCGTGCGCTCCTCCATCGCAAACCGGATCGGAATCTTTTTTTTCACATATGCCGGCCGTGCCGCCAGAACAATCACACGGTCCGCCATGCTGATGGCCTCCGAAATATCGTGTGTCACGAGAATTGCTGTCTTTCCCTCTTTTTTGATGATCTTTCCGATATCATCACAGACGTTCAGCCTCGTCTGGTAGTCGAGAGCGGAGAACGGCTCGTCAAGCAGCAGAAGATCCGGCTCCATCGCCAGTGTACGGATCAGTGCCGCCCTCTGCCGCATACCGCCGGAAAGTTCGGACGGACGGGCATTGGAAAAGGATTTCAGGCCGTATGTCTCCATCATCTCCCCGACTTTTTCTTTCCGCTCGGGTGTCAGCGTGCGCGAAATCTCAAGGCCCAGCAGAACGTTGCTGTAGATGGTCCGCCATTCAAACAGGTGGTCTCTCTGCAGCATATAGCCGATATGGAGATCCGCCTCCGTGATCGGCCGTCCGCGGCTCAGCAGAGTTCCCGCCTCCGGCTTTAAAAGACCGGAAATCAAGTTCAGGATCGTGCTCTTTCCGCAGCCGCTCGGTCCGACAAGAGCAACAAATTCCCCCGTTTTTACCGAAAAGGTCAGATCGCACAGCGCCGGTGTTTCTCCTTTCATGGTGTGATAGGACAGTGATATATGCTCTAATGACAGGATTTGATCATCCATTTTTTTGCATCCTCCTCTATCTATAAGATATCATATGCAGCTTGCATCCCAGCCGCGCTGAGGCTATAATAGAAAGGATTGAAAGATACCAGGAGGTTTGAAGATACATTATGGCCAATAAAAGAAATTACCAGAAGGAGCTGGATGCGAAGATTGCAGGACTTCACGGTGAAGTTCCGACCTTGCTGCTGCACAGCTGCTGTGCGCCGTGCAGCAGTTACGTGCTGGAATATCTGTCGCAGTATTTTTCCATTACGCTCTTTTACTATAATCCCAACATCTATCCGCCGACGGAGTACGAGCACCGCGTGGAGGAACAGCAGCGTCTGATCCGCTCTCTTCCCGCCGTGCATCCGATTTTCTTCTGCCCCGGCCCGTACGATTCTGACCGGTTCTATGAGCTGACACGCGGGATGGAAAATGTGCCGGAGGGCGGCGAGCGCTGTTTTGTCTGCTATGAAATGCGGCTCCGCGAAGCGGCCGAAATGGCAAAGCAGCTCAAACTCGACTATTTTACAACAACCCTCTCCATCAGCCCGCTGAAAAACGCGGAAAAACTGAATGAAATCGGAGAACGGCTTGCCGCCGAATACGGGATCCCATATCTCAATTCAGATTTCAAGAAACGGGGCGGCTACCAGCGTTCCATCGAACTTTCCCATGAATACGGCCTTTACCGCCAGGACTACTGCGGCTGCGTCTTTTCCCGCCGGGAACGCGACGCACGGGTGGCAGCACAGGAAAATGGCAACAGCTGATGTGCTCTTTGAAGTGCCCGGCCAAAAGCTCCGTCAGGATATGCTGTACGAACTGATTTTCCTGAAACTTGTAACAGCAAACGCCCTTTGCAGCAGATCTTTTTCCTGCAAAGGGCGTTCGTATTTCTGTCATATTTCTCATGATACCAGAAAACCCGCAGAACCTTACGTCCTGCGGGTTTCTAAAGAATAAGCCGAAAATCAGATTCGAACTGACGACCCCTTCATTACGAGTGAAGTGCTCTACCGGCTGAGCTATTTCGGCCTGTGAAATTCATTTCCTGAATGACACAATCATTATTATACCGTATTTTTTTGAAATTGCAAGCATTTTTTTGAAATTTATGAATCTTTTTCTAAAATTTGTTCCGCCCCACTGATTTCCCGCCGTTTCCATCCCTGTTGTTTTCACCTCCCTGGCGCAAATTTTATGCATAAACTTTGTCCTTACTTTCAAAAATTAAGGAAAACCATCCCTTTTCCTTATAA
>NZ_QUED01000013.1:0-107246 GCF_003477865.1 Blautia sp. AF34-10 | reverse complement strand
AATCATCCGAAGAATCTTCTTAACTGCTTCGCTCGACTTGCATGTGTTAAGCACGCCGCCAGCGTTCATCCTGAGCCAGGATCAAACTCTCTGATAAAATGTTTGTTCCAAGTTCAAAATCAACATACTAGCTAATTTATCCCTTTTACTGTTTTAAAGGATCTTTCGATCGTTTTGAATTACTTATTCAGAACTTTCGAGGATGTGTTTCACTGTTTAATTATCAAGGATCTTTACTGTTCCGACTCGGATCAGCTCGTTTATTTTATCACAGAGCTTTTCGTTTGTCAAGAACTTTTTTAATTTATTTTTTGAAGCTCTTTCGAACTTCTTTGCTGTTCTCTCGATCAGCAACTCATTCATTTTATCAAACTTGTTTGCTTTTGTCAAGAACTTTTTTCAAGTTTTTTGAAGCAGTTTTTGCAACCCGCGGCAGCCACCCGGCTCCGAACTAGGTTTTTCTGTTTCAAAAGAACTCATTCACTGTAGCTCTCGCTGACAGCTTAGTTATAATAACACCGCCCAAAGCAAAAGTCAACACCTTTTTTCGAATTTTCTTATTTTTAGAAAAATACATGCAATTCTGTATTTAAAATATATTATCTGATTTTTTAAGTTGCAGTAAAACAGCCACAAACAATCTCGCTCACTCTCTGTTTGTGGCTGTTTTTTTCAATATATAAATGTCAAGCGGATATTCGCAATGGAACCAGAGGACTTACTTGATTCGGTTAAATCACTTTTGTTGTCCACTCCGAGCAGTCCCATACACTCGTTGCCAGACCGTCGTAGAATTCCGGTTCGTGGCAGACCATAAGAATGGTTCCTTTATATTCCTTCAACGCATTTTTTAACTCATCTTTTGCGTCTACATCGAGGTGGTTGGTCGGCTCATCGAGGACAAGAAGATTGGTTTCGCGATTAATCAGTTTGCAGAGGCGAACTTTTGCCTGTTCTCCTCCTGAGAGCACACGCACCAGGCTTTCAATGTGCTGTGTGGTAAGACCGCATTTGGCAAGCGCTGCGCGGACTTCATACTGGGTATAGGATGGAAATTCTTCCCAGATTTCCTGGATACAGCTGTTGGTGTTTCCTTTTGGCATTTCCTGCTCGAAATATCCGATTTCCAGATAATCTCCAAGCTCCACGTCTCCGCCAAGGGATGGGATCAAACCGAGGATGCTCTTTAAGAGTGTTGTTTTTCCGATTCCGTTGGCACCGGTGAGCACGATCTTTTCGCCACGCTCGATCGCAAAAGTCAACGGTCTGGAGAGCGGTTCTTCATAGCCGATCACAAGTTCTTTTGCAGTCACAACGAAGCGGCCCGAAGTGCGCGCAGTGCGGAAATGAAATTCCGGCTTTGGTTTTTCTTTCGCAAGCTCGATCACATCCATCTTATCCAGCTTCTTCTGCCGTGACATAGCCATGTTTCTGGTTGCCACACGGGCTTTGTTTCGTGCCACGAAATCCTTCAGTTCACTGATCTCCTGCTGCTGGCGGTTATAAGCAGCTTCCTTCTGTGCTTTTTTGACCGCATAAACCTCCTGGAAGTGATCGTAATCACCCACATAACGATTCAGCTCTTTGTTTTCCATATGATAGATCAGATTGACAACACTGTTCAGGAATGGGATATCGTGAGAGATCAGAATGAAGGCATTTTCATACTCTTCAAGGTATCGTTTCAGCCAGGTGATATGTTCCACATCCAGGTAGTTGGTCGGCTCATCTAAAAGAAGGATATCCGGTTTTTCCAGCAGCAGTTTTGCCAGAAGGACCTTCGTTCTCTGTCCGCCGGAAAGCTCAGTGACATCGCGTTCGAGACCGATCTCCTCGAGGCCGAGTGCACGGCCGATCTCTTCGATTCTCGAATCCAGAATGTAGAAATCGTGTGCATCCATCATCTCCTGAATCACACCAAGTTCCTCCATCATCTGATTCAGCTCGTCCTCGGAGGCATCTCCCATGGAATCGCAGATCGTGTTCATCCGCTCTTCCATCTCGTACAGCCAGGAAAAAGCGCTTTTTAACACATCACGGATCGTCATACCTTTTTCCAGAACGGTATGCTGATCCAGATAGCCGACACGGACATTTTTTGCCCACTCAACCTTTCCCTCATCCGGCATCAGCTTTCCGGTAATGATGTTCATAAAGGTTGATTTTCCCTCACCATTTGCGCCTACCAGACCGATGTGTTCCCCCTTTAAGAGGCGGAACGATACATCTTCAAAAATCGCACGGTCGCCGAAGCCATGGGACAGATGCTCTACATTCAAAATACTCATGCATAAATTCTCCTTCTTCTGTTGTATTGGAATCTTCCGATCTCCTGATCGTTTTCTTTTTCATATGTAACTATTCAGAGCCATGCGAAATGGAAGAAAATTGCGAATCATGCTTGCATGAATGAGCGGTTTTCTTCCTTTTCATATGGCGAGAAGCAACATCGAGATGCAGCGTAAGCGGAATCGAGATGGGGCTCTGAATAGTTACTTTCCTATTATAGTCTGAATCATTATATAGGGAAATTCCCTCTTTTGGCAAGCTTTTTCTATACCGTCCCAGACTTTTATCCCGTATCCGAAAAGTATCCTTTTCCACAACAAAAAAGAAGAACTCCTTCGGAAAAAGGTTCTCCTCTCAGAATTCTTCTTTTTGTTTTTTTGTTCCAAAACCATAACCATTTCGGAATTTTAAGAGCATTTCTTTTTTTGTCCATACACCCAATCCGCATACATTTCCTTCACGGATGGATAGACATACTCCACAAGATACTGCGAGTTCTGCATTTCTTCGCGTGTAGATTCGCCTGAAAGCACAAGGGCTGCAGAAATATCCGCCATGTTTGCGCACGCAATGTCCGTATAGAGACGGTCTCCCACAAGAACAGCCTCATCGCGGGTTCTGCCTGTCATATCAAGTGCCATCTCAACCATCCGTGTACCTGGTTTTCCGATATAAGTCGGCATGCGGTGGACCGCATGTCCGATCATCTCGCAGATGGAACCGCAATCCGGCACGTAGCCGAATTCAATCGGACAAGCATAGTCCGGGTTCGTTGCAGCGTAATCGAGCTCCGGGCGCTCTGTCAACAGCCGACAGATATCCGTCAGTTTTTGATACGTCAGTTCATTGTCATAGCTTGCAAGCACACATGCAATTCCTTCTTTCTCCGGATCGTGGGTGGTACACACACCGAAGCTCTCCAATTCCCGGATCAGAGAGTCCGTTCCCAGCACATAGACGGGACGGGATCCATATTTCTGCTTCAGATAATGCGCTGTTGCAACAGAAGCCGTCAGAAAGTTCGCGCTTGTTGTCGGGATGCCCAGCTTTGCAAATTTTTTCCGGTAATCTGCTACGCTCATCGTCGTATTATTTGTGATAAACACATAATCTCCGCCGTACTCGGACAGTCCGTTTAAAAACCGGTCTGCTCCCGGAATCAGACGGTTCCCCACGCAGATGGTTCCGTCGATATCCAAAAGGAACAGCTTTTTTTCTCCAATCGGTATCACTTCGCGTTGCGGCAGGAAACGGCCACATCCGGATAATTAGTGATGACTGCGTCAACACCGGCCTCCATCAGACGCTCGATCTCCGCCTTATCATTGACCGTCCACACATGCACCGCAAGATCGCTTTCCACATACTGCTGAAGAAAGTCTGCCATCTGCACATGAAAGGTTGCCGGATGAAGAGCTCCTGTTCCGATTTTTTTCGCATAATTCACGACATCATAAATAATATCTGCGTAGAGGATGCCGGTGCTGGCTTTCGGATCCAGTTCCAGAATTTTTGCAATGCTGTAATGGTTAAAGGAAGAATAAATCACGCGATCTTCCATCTCCATCTCTTTTGTCAGCTCGAGTACCTTTTTTTCCAGGTCTTTATACCAGAAAATACCGGTTTTCAGCTCTACATTGATCGTCACTCCCGTTGGTTTTAATGCTTCATATACTTCGCGAAGCGTCGGAATTTTTACATCCTGATACTCCGGATGTGTCTTATTAAAGTTCAGGATCTTTAATTCCGCAAGCGTATAATCTTTGGCAAATCCGCTTCCGTCACTGACCCGGTCGATTTCCTCATCGTGGACAACAACCATCTCGCCATCTTTTGTCAGCTGTACATCCAGTTCCACACCGTCTGCTCCCTGCTCTGCCGCAAGAAGAAACGCTTCCAGTGTATTTTCCGGTGCATATGCACTGGCTCCTCTGTGTGCCCATACTTTTGTTTTCATCTCGTATCTGTCCTCCATTTTCCGTTCCCATTTCCAAATCTGCACTCTTTTCTATCTTTTGTCCCGACTGCAGCTTTTTTCCTTTTATCGTAAGCCTGAAAACAAGCGAAAAAAGCGGTGCTGATTTTTTTACATCTTCTGCGGGATTGCTATAGATTCGGAAGCGCGCCGGATTTTTGTCTCCGACGCATTTCCAGTCATATCTGAAAAATCATTTCCGTAACTCGGATCTTCCCCTTCATAGAAACCGTTCAAACACGCTTTGGGAACTCGTTTTTCTTCACTATAGGACGAAATCTTATTTTTGTAAAGCCTGTCTCTTATTCATTTACCAGATTATAGTCCTCGATGGAGCTGTTGATCTGGGAAGCCATTGATTCTACTGCTTTCTCCGGGGTCTCGTTTCCGTTGATCATATTCTCGATTTCTGTTTCCACAATCTGTCTTGCCTCCGGGAATACAGAGAGAAGTGCGCCGGCGTACTGCGGCTTGGAATCGTGCAGCTGGTCGATTGCGGTCTGGAACTGCGGATACTGTGCTACATTATCTTTAAAGGTCTGCTCCTCATCAGCAGCTCTTGTTACCGGGAAGTAACCCGTCTCGGCATTCCAGTATGCCTGAGACTCCGGAGAAATCAGGAATTTAATAAATTTCCAGGTAGCTGCTGCTTTCATATCATCGTTGTTGTTCAATGCCCAGAGAGATGCTCCTCCGATGGAAACACCGCCCTCATCGCCGTCCTTGATTGTCGGGAAATATGCGGTTCCAACTTCGAAGCTTCCATTGACATCCTGTAAAATCTGCTTCAGAGATGCGGTAGAGCCAAGGGTGATCGCTGCTTTTCCGGAAGTAAAGTCTGTCGTTGCGGTATCACTTCCGGCACGGCCTACGTTTGGTGCAACGTCGGCATCGTTCAGGCTTTCCACTCATTTAAGATGTTGAGCGCTCCGCCGTTGGAATCAAATTCAACTGCAGTAGCAGCGGCATCACGGCCATTTCCATTATCCGCATAGGAAAGTCCCTGTTTACAGAGCCACTGTTCGAAATACCATCCATAGATGGAGAGTGCCAGCGGTTCACCGGCTCCGCCCTTTGTTTTCAGATCATCACCGATAGCAAGAATTCCTTCCAGGCTTGTCGGAACCTCAGTGATCCCTGCTTTTTCAAACATATCTTTGTTGTAATACAGAATCGGTGTGGACGAATTGAATGGCATCGAGTACAGCTCATTGTTTACCGTATAATAAGCAGCGATATTCGGCTCGATCTGGGAAATGTCATAGCCATCTGCATTAATCAGCTCCTGCATCGGAATGACCCAGCCGGAATCAATCATAAAACGGGTTCCGATATCATAAATCTGTACCAGGTCTGCTCCCATATTTCCGATCTGTGCACTTTTCAGTTTGTTAATCGTATCATCATATTCTCCCTGATAAACCGCCTCAACGGTAATGCCATCGGTATTCTCTTCATTGAATTTATTGACAAGATAATCCATTGCCTCGCCATTGACACCGCCCATGGAATGCCAGAAGGTAATCGTGGTTCCCTTCGTATCCTGGTTTAAATCCGGTGCTTCTGCGCCATCTGCCGTACTTCCTGCCTCTGTGCTGGCTGTGGTTTCATCCGTTGTTGCACCCTGTGCCTCACTCGTTGTTTTTCCACCTCCACATCCAGTAAGCGCCATAGCTGCCATAGAAGCCGCAAGAATCGATGCAATCACTTTTTTTCTTCATTTTTTTCTCCTCGTTTTTCATACAGTTTTCTATTCTTTTTTCTGTCACAGGAATCAGCCCTTGACTGCTCCTGAAAACATTCCTTTGATTAAGGCCTTCTGGCCTACGATAAAGATGGAAATGGATGGAATGATAATCATTACCACGCCCGCCAGCATCAGGGTAATCGACTGTGCGTCGACGCTGTTCAGCATACTGATACCAATCTGTACGGTACGCTTGCTGTCCGAACCTGTAACCAGCAGCGGCCACATGTACATATTCCATGCATTGATAAAGGTGTAAACCGCCATTGCTCCCATTGCTGACTTTGTCAGCGGCATCAGGATTTTTACGATAAACCGCAGATTCCCGCAGCCGTCCAGCTTCGCCGATTCATAAAGCGAAATCGGAAAGGTCATGTAGAACTGGCGGAACAGGAAAATTCCCATTGCAGAGGTAAGAGAAGGCAGGATCAGAACAATATAGGTATCGAGCAGTCCGAGACTTCCTACTGTCAGATAATTGGAAATAATGGTTGCCTCACCCGGCACCATCATGGTCGCCATGACCAGCATAAACAGAACATTTTTTCCTTTGAAATTCAGGAAAGAGAAGGCAAATGCCGCAAGAGAACATGTTACAATCTGACCCAGCGTAATGCTGCCCGCAACCAAAAATGAGTTCAGGACAAAGCGTACCAGCGGAATTTTATGAAATGCTTCCACGAAATTTTCCAGCGTCGGATGTTTTGGCACGATGTTCATTGCCATTGTGTAAAGCTCGCCGGACGGCATAAACGCTACACTGATGGTATAAAGCAGCGGAAACAGCATAAACAGACAAACGATCAGGTTCATGGTAACCAACGCTGTTTTCTGAAGCATTTTCTTTCTTTTTGCTTTTGCATTCATTGCCAGATGCAGTGCCTGCAGCTCCTCTGCAGAATAAGTTTTTGGTCCGGCAATCGTAGTTGCTATTGTAGACATCAGTATTTTACTCCTCTCTTTTCCATGCGGAACATAACCAGGGTAAGCGCCATGACAATCAGAAACAAAACAACGGACTGTGCGGCTGCGCTTCCAAACCGGTAATTAAAAAACGCATCACGGTATATCGAATATACAATCAGGTTCGTGGATTCTCCCGGTCCTCCCTGTGTCAGGATTTTCACCTGTCCGAATGACTGGAATGCCTGAATAATGTTAACAACCAGTGTGTAGAACATGATCGGAGAAAGTCCCGGCAGTGTCAGCTTAAAAAATTTCTGTACTGCATTCGCTCCATCTACAGAAGCACGCTCATAAATCGAATCATCAATGTTTCCAAGTCCCGCCGAAAAATACAGGAAATTGATGCCACTGTTCAGCCATGCCGTAAGGACAGCCACACAGATCAGCGCATATTTCGGATCACTGACCCAGTTAATGCTCACATGCAGCAATTTGTTTACGATACCGATCGTGGGATTTAAAATAATCTTGAAAATCATGGCGCCTGAGCTCGATGCTACTGCCATTGGGAGTGCATAGGAAGTACTGAATACCCGGATTCCCGGGAAAGCCTTGCTGCAAAGAACTGCTCCCAGAAGGCCAAGCGCCATACTTCCGACTACAACAATCGCCACAAATTCCAGTGTAACCCAGAGACTGTTGTAAAAGGATGGATCGATAATAAGCTTTTATAGTTGTCCAGTCCCACATACAATTTCGCTTCTCCAAGCTTGTTTGTCTTATACAGGCTCAGATAAATGGTTTTAAAAAACGGATAAAACAGAAAGATGCTAAAGATCACCATACTCGGGATTAGATACATATAAACTTCTGCTTTTTTACACTTTTCGATTACTTTTTTCACTTCTTGCTCCTTCTTATGCTGTTGCACGTTCTTCTTTTTCAACCGGCAGAGATAAAATATTTTCTTCTGTAAACGGATCAAAGATCTGTGCTTTCTCCATATCTGCATACAATGTAATGCTTTCCTTTACAGTAACCGGCACCTCGGAAGGCACTCTTGCTGTAATCAGATTTTTTCCGGTATTCATATGCAGATACGCTTCTGCACCGATCATCTCCCGCAGGTCAACAAATGCCTTCAACTGATTCTCTTCGTAACAGATCCGATGTGCGGAAGCGGTTGTTTCGTCCTGTAAATCCTCCGGTCTCAGACCTAAGATCACCATTTTTCTGAGATAAGCGCGACGAAGCACCATTTCGTTCTCTCCTTTTGCACGAAGGGTAACTCCTCCGTCTGCCTCCAGATAAACCGCTCCGTTTCTTTCCGTCACCATCGTTTCCATAAAATTCATACTCGGAGCTCCGATAAAACCGGCCACAAATTTGTTTGCCGGATGGCGGTAAATCTGCCCCGGTGTATCCGCCTGCTGCACAACACCGTCTTTCATAACAATAATTTTTGTACCAAGCGTCATCGCCTCCGTCTGGTCATGTGTAACATAAATCACCGTCGTTTTCAGTTCCTTATGTAATTTTGCCAGCTCCACCCGCATCTGTGCCCGCAGCTTCGCATCCAGATTCGAAAGCGGCTCATCCATTAAAAATGCTTTCGGCCGTCTCATAATTGCGCTTCCAATCGCAACTCTTTGTTTCTGACCGCCGGAAAGGGCTGCCGGTCTCCGGTCAAGTAAATGCTCAATTCCAAGCATTTTAGCTGCCTCATGTACCTTTTTATCAACTTCATCCTTGGGCTGTTTCCGGATTTTCAGAGAAAACGCCATGTTTTCATATACCGTCATATTCGGATAAAGCGCGTAGTTCTGAAATACCATCGAAAGATCGCGATCCTTTGCTTCTACATAATTACAAAGCTGTCCATCAATCCAGAGCTCCCCGCTCGTAATCTCCTCAAGACCGGCAATCATCCGAAGCGTCGTCGATTTTCCGCAGCCGGAAGGTCCAACAAAAATCACAAACTCCCGATCCGGTATTTCAAGCGAAAAATCCCGAACCGCATAATGTTCCTTATCATAAGATTTACAGACATTCTTCAACACAATATTTGACATTCGTTTTTCTTCCTCCTCGTCTTGTCGAGATTCATTATACCTTTCCTTCCGTAAAGCCCACTACCACCGCTTTGTAAAATACCCGTTAATAAAATAACCGGCTACTTTACAAAAATCTTTTACATTTTCTCTCATCTCCGTCTCCATCCCCTTCTTTTCCAGCCATTTTTCCAGATCACTCTTTGTAAAATCCCCGAAAATCACCCGCAAAACCAATTTTCAAAACGAGTTCTGAATAGCCATTCTTTTTCCCAATACCAGACAGATTATTTTTGACACAAAAAAAACGCCGCAACTCTCAAAGCTGCAGCGCTTTCTCATCATAACATACCATATTCTTCTTTCATGTCAACGCAGTGGGCGCTCCCGCGCCCACATCCGTGTCCGTCCAAACCTATTCCACCGGTTCCGCCGGCACAAACACCCTGCTGTTTTCCTGTTCTTTCGGTTTTTCCGCTCTTTCCGTTGCCTCCCTGCAGAAATACTCCTGTGAATTCACCAGCGTCTTTCCACGCTTATCCGGCTTTGTATACGTTCCGTCTGCCTGTAAAATACTGGCTTTCACATTATCCTTCATCTGGATATCAAGAATATGCATTACTTCTTTCTTGATCTGCTCATCCTCAACCGGGAACACAATCTCCACCCGTTTTTCCAGATTTCGCGGCATCCAGTCCGCGCTTCCCATAAACACCTCTTCATTTCCACCACTGTAGAAGTAGAAAATCCGCGCATGTTCCAGAAAATTGCCGACAATCGAGCGAACGGTAATATTCTCGCTGACACCCGGGATTCCAACCTTCAGGCAACAGATTCCCCGGATAATCAGGTCAATCTTTACTCCGGCTGCCGAAGCACTGTAAAGCGCCGCAATAATATCGCGGTCGCATAATGAGTTCATCTTCGCAATAATATGCGCTTTCTGTCCCTTCTTTGCGTGCTCCTCTTCCATCGCAATCAGATGCAGGAACCGGTCCTTCATCCAGAGCGGTGCAACAATCAGTTTGTTCCAGCGATCCGGTTCCGAATAGCCCGAAAGCATGTTAAATACTGCTGTTGCGTCCTCACCGATCTTTGCATTGCATGTCAGCAGGCCACAGTCCGTATACAGCTTTGCCGTAGAATCGTTATAGTTTCCCGTGCCAAGATGTACATATCTGCGAATGCCTGTCTCCTCGCGCCGAACCACCAGTGTGATCTTACTGTGTGTTTTCAGTCCCAGAAGACCATAAATTACATGGCATCCCGCCTTTTCCAGCATCTTCGCCCAGACAATATTGTTTTCTTCGTCAAACCGTGCCTTTAATTCCACCAGTACGGAAACCTGTTTGCCATTTTCCGCCGCCTGAGCCAGTGCTGCAATAATCGGAGAATTGCCGCTCACACGGTACAGCGTCTGTTTGATTGCCAGTACATCCGGATCCTTTGCTGCTTGTTGTACAAATTGCACGACCGGATCAAACGTCATATAAGGATGATGCAGTAAGATGTCTCCTTTTCGGATGTTTGTAAAAATGTCATCCTCATTCATCAGCGCCGGAACTGCTGCTGGAATGTATTTTGGAATTTTATACTCATCAAAGCCGTCGAGCCCATACATTTTCATTAAAAACGTCAGATCGAGCGGTCCCGGAATCCGGAACAGGTCGTCTTCATCGATGTCAAACTCTTTTTCCAGCATCTTCAGGAGCCGCTTATCCATCTTATCTTCCACTTCCAGACGGATCACTTCGCCCCACTGACGTTTTTTAAGCTGCTTCTGGATCTCCTTTAACAGGTCCGAAGCCTCATCCTCATCGATCGAAAGATCTGCATTTCGCATAACACGGTACGGATGCGCACAGACCACATCGTAGCTTAAGAACAGCTTTCCAATGTTCCGCTCGATGATCTCCTCCAGAAGAATCACATACCGCTGTCCCGTCTTTTCATCCTGCGGAAGCAGAATAAAACGCGGCAGTACCGAAGGAACCTGAACCGTCGCAAATTCCAGTTCTTTCTCTTTTTCCTTCTCCTTGCCTTTCTTCTCTTTCTTATCCTCCGCACGGCTCAGAAGCGAATCCTCTTTCTTCTGCACCAGTGCACCGATATTCAATGTTTTGTTCCGGATCAATGGGAACGGGCGGGCCGAATCCATGGCCATCGGGGTCAGAACCGGGTAAATGTTCTCCTCAAAATAGGAATCCACATACTCCGCCTGCTCCTTCGTCAGCTTCTCGTGCTCGCTGATAATCGTAAGGCCAACGTGCTCCAGAGACGGAACCGCCGAGCGATTGTACGTATTGTACTGCAGCTGCACCAGCTCGTGTGTCCGTTTGCTGATCCCGGCAAGCTGCTCCTTCGCATCCATGCCGGACAGATCCTTTTTCGTATAGTTTGCATGCACCTGGTCTTTTAGTGAAGCCACACGGACCATATAAAACTCATCCAGGTTGGAGGATGTAATGCTGATAAATTTCAGACGTTCAAACAGCGGAATACTCTTATCCCGCGCCTCGTTTAAAACACGCTCGTCGAAGCTGACCCAGCTCAACTCCCGGTTGCGGAAATATTCCGGTTTCTTATATGGTGCAATATCCATCTTTCTTCGCCTCCTTTTACATCTGCCGTTTCAGTTTGATGACCGGCTGTATGCTGAATACCTCATTGAAGAAATCTAATTTTTCCTGGCACAAACCTTGCTCAAGGGTAAAATCGCGGTTGACCGTGAGCGAAAGCTGCAGCTCGCGCTCCTTTAATGTGGCGCGGATCGCCTGAATCTTCTGCAAATGACTCCGGTCGAGCGCATTCGCCAGACGGACGATTGCGGTCAGTTCGGATACTGTCAGATACTGCTCGGCACTCAAGGACGATTCCATCACCAGCTCATCGTAGGACGGGAGCGTAACCGTGTTGTATCTTGCAATCAATGCCACCATCTCACGCTCAATGTGCGACAATCCGATGATTTCATTTGACATGATAATATTATAGGAAGAATCCGCCACATTATTGAAACTGATGTATTTTCCAACGTCATGCAGCATCACTGCCATCTGGAGAAGCAGCCGTTCGCGCTCTTTCATACCGTGCATCTTTTTCGTCGCATCAAACATGGCAAGCGCTGTCATCTCCAGGTTCTGGACATGCGGACGGTTCACTGCGTACCGTTTTCCGATATTTTTTGCCGCCATCAGAATATCATTTTCGAAATTATGACCGCCTTTCAGCAGTTTCATCTGCTCCGCATACTCGTATGCAATACCACGTGTCATATGCACGCCCGGAATCCAGATATGCTCCGCACCCATCATATCAATCAGACATTTATAAATCACAGCAGACGGATACATCAGTGAAGCGTTTTCCAGCGGAATACCAAGTTTTACGGCGAGCTCCATCGGTGACTGGCGGATAATTTTCTCATACCAGGTATTAAAGTTTTCGCGGGAAATGATTTTTGTCGTTTTTTCTTCGATGTTCTGATAAACACTGTCGGTGAAAACATCGCCGATCAGCATAATGTTTTCAATTTTGCGGTCTTTCAGATACATCTTTTTAAAGCTTGATACTTCGTTCCAGATCAGCTCCTCGACCATCTCTTCGTAATGTTCCGTCTCACTCTGAATTCCGGCAAGACGCTCGCGGATGCGAAGACTTCCCATGCGGATGTTCTGTGTTGTGACAAGTGCATCCTTGTCGAACAGGGAAATCTGAAAACTGCCACCGTCAAGATCGAGAATCGCAGTTCCCTTTTCAATGATCTTGTTAAAATTGTCCTCCATCGCCGCGAGCGCTTTATAGCTAAGAAAACGCTGCTCCGAGTTGGAGAGAACCGTGACAGAAAGACCGGTCAGCTGATGAATTTTTCCAAGGACATAGAGACTGTTCGACGCCTCACTGATCGCACTGGATGCCGTTGCACGGTAATCGTCCACGCGATAGCCTTCCATAATCCGCACAAAATCTGCGAGTACACGGCACAGCTCTTCTTCCATTTCCGGGCGAATTTTTCCCAGCGTGTACGTATCTTTTCCAAGCTCCATCCGATGGCAGATCTTATCCACGCTTCGGATACCCTGCTTTTTGGAGATCTCGAAAATCTCCAGAATGACGTCGTAGCTGCCGATATCAATGGCAGCAAATGTGGAATACTGCATATATGCTTTTCCTCCTTCTTTTTCAAAGGATATCCCAAAAAGCCCGCTCCCAATACCAAGCAGACTTTTTGACCTTTTTCTTTTTACTGTTTTCCGAGCAGATAATCGATAAACTGCTGTGCGGTACGGCCGGAAAGACCGCCATGGGACAGTTCCCATTTATTTGCTTCTGCTAAAAGCTCTTCCTCGCTTAACTTCACGCCGTAGCGGTCGGCCAGAACGGAAACGATCTTCTGGAACTCTTTCTTATCCGGCGCACCGAAATAGATGCTGACACCGAAGCGGTATACCAGGGACAGCTTCTCCTGTACCGTATCGGAAGTGTGCATATCCTGTCTCGTTCCCTCTTTGTCGCTGTAGTTCTCCTTGATCAGGTGGCGGCGGTTGGAGGTCGCATAGATGAGGATATTGTCCGGGCGTTTTTCCAGACCTCCCTCGATCACGGCTTTCAGGTATTTGTACTCAATCTCAAACTCTTCAAAGGAAAGGTCATCCATGTAAATAATGAATTTATAATTTCTGTTTTTGATCTGTGCAATCAGCTCATTTAGATCCTGAAACTGATGCTTGTAAACCTCGATCATTCGCAGTCCCTGATCGTAATACTCATTCAGGATACCCTTAATGCTGGAGGATTTTCCGGTTCCGGCATCGCCAAAAAGCAGACAGTTGTTTGCTTTCTTGCCCTCGACAAACGCTTTCGTGTTGTCGATCAGCTTCTGCTTTGGAATTTCGTAGCCGACAAGATCCGAAAGGCGCACATCCGGAATGTTGGTAATCGGGATAATCTCAACGTTCTCTCCTGTATGCGCAATACGAAATGCCTTGTGAAGTCCCAGTTTTCCCACTCCGAAATCTTTGTAAAACTGAACCATATCAGCCATAAATTCATCTGCGGATGCAGCCTTTGCCAGACGGATGGCCAGCTCACAGATACGATCCCGGACTTCTTTGTTGAACAGTTTATTCGGACTGTCCGTGTTCTCGTAGGAACTGATGACAGAGGCATCGCCGGACTCAAAAATCTCATCAAAAACACAGATATCAAAATCAAACAGTTCTTTGAAACGGACAAAATCATGTTTTGCCATCTGGTTGATGCTTCCCTCTACTTTTCCGACAATCTCGCACGAGGTGGAAAATGCATTTTCTTTGTTTACCAGAAGATATGTCAGATAATCGTGCCAGAGATTTCCGGAGAAGCCGTAGCGGTTTGCCATCTCGACAAGGCGGTTCAGTGCCTCGTAAAACTGCGGCTCATATGCGCTCATATTCTCACGGAACCGACGGTCCTTCAGGGAAATCTGAGCATTGACCAGTTTTTTGTAGGTCTCCACCAGTATCGTCATATCGCGCAGTACCTCTCCCTCTGCGAAATCGCGGTAGAGGATACATTCTTCTATTCTAATCATCTTTTGTCTCTTCCTTCCTGTCATTTTTCATTTTATTTATGCGAAAAGCCGCTTGGTACGGCCCTCTCTTCTGGATTAATAATTTCCGAAAATCCGGAATTTCGCGGATTCTGCCTGCAATCCGCGCAGTGCGTTTTTGACTGCCGGATCGCTTAAGTTCCCCTCGAAATCCACGAAGAAACGGTACTCCCATTTCCGCTGCGGAATCGGGCGGGACTCGATTTTGGTCATGTTCAGATCGTTGTAAATAAAATGTGCCAGTGCATTGTAAAGAGAACCGCTTTGATGCGGCAGTTCCATGCATACGCTGATTTTCTGTGCATCCTTTACAAAGCGTTTCTGACCGGAAATAATAACAAAGCGTGTCGTATTGCCCCGGGCGTCAAAAATGCCTACTTTTAAGATCTGCAGTCCGAAGTGTTCTGCTGCATATGGGCTTCCGACGGCTGCCATCGTCAAATCCCCGCTCTCAGATACTTCTTTTGCAGCGGCGGCCGTATTCAGTCGTTCCTCTGTTTTCCAGTTTTCATTGGAATCGAGAAAACGGCGGCACTGGGCCAGTGCCTGCGGGTGGGAAATCACGGTACGAATGTCCTCAACTTTCGCACCCGGCAGTGCCATCAGCACATGCTCGACCGGCAGCTCCTGCTCGCCGACGATGTAGTGCGGGTATTCCACGAGAAGATCGTAAATGTCGGATACGATGCCTGCGGTGGAATTCTCGATCGGAAGCACAGCGTAATCAGCCTCGCCCTTTGTGATCGCCTCCATCGCCTCTTTCCAGGTGTCTACGTGGAAACTGGTGATCGTATCATCGAAAAATTCTTTCATGGCACCGAAGCTATAGGCGCCCTCCACACCCTGGAAGACAACTCTTCTGCCGTGCGTCGGGAGATGGTCAACCTGTGTGTAATCGGTCATCTCCTCGCCGCCGTTCTCGGTCAGCAGCTGATACTGGCGCTTCCGGCTGATCGACATGATCTGCTGGAACAGCTCCTGGATGCCTTTTGTATTGAATGCATTTGTTCCCTCGCCTGTCAGCTTTTCCAGCTTCTGGCGCTCGCGTTCCGCATCAAAAACGGCTTTTCCTGTCTCTATCTTGTACTGCGCAACCTCCGCCGTCAGCGCCATCCGGTGCTGGAACAGGCGGACGATCTCGTCATCGGTGACATCGATCTCGTCGCGGATTTTTCCTAAGTCTAGCATATCTGGTCCTCCTGATACTCTGCATTTGTTGCAGATATCAATATTTTACTCCATCTCCGTTTAATTTACAAGAAAAGATCTTCCGAAATTCGGCTTTTGTACAATCTTTTTCCTTTTTGACTGCTATTTCACTTTATTTTTTCACATTTCATATTACTCTGCTTTTCGACCTTTTTCCTGCCATTTTTTATCTTGCATTTATCCTGTTTTTGTGTTAAGGTGGAACACAGAAAAAATAAGTTACTGTTCACTCAGCAGGGAAACACCTGCTGTTTCGCTGCGTAAGAAAGTGATTCAGGCGTGAGCAGCCCTCCTTTTGCGAAGCAAAACTTTAAATGAGGGCTGCGAATGTTACCGTTCGCAGGGACCTGTGAACGGTAACAAAAATAAGGATCTTCATAGGAGGTAATATATGCGACACTTAATGAGTCCCCTTGATTTCTCGGTCGAAGAACTGGATCAGTTAATGGATCTGGCGAACGATATTGAAAAGAACCCGGAGAAATATGCACATGCCTGCGATGGCAAAAGACTTGCTACTTTATTTTATGAACCAAGCACACGCACCCGTCTCAGCTTTGAGGCTGCCATGATGAATCTTGGCGGTACTGTTCTTGGTTTTTCTTCTGCCAATTCTTCTTCCGCTTCCAAAGGTGAAAGCGTAGCCGACACCATCCGCGTGGTATCCTGCTTTGCAAATATTTGTGCCATGCGTCATCCGAAAGAAGGCGCTCCGCTTGTTGCATCGATGTACTCCCGTATTCCTGTGATCAACGCAGGTGATGGCGGACATCAGCATCCAACGCAGACTCTTACCGATCTTCTCACCATCCGTTCTTTAAAGGGTCGCCTGAACAATCTTACCATCGGTTTCTGCGGCGATCTTAAATTCGGCAGAACGGTTCACTCCCTGATTGAAGCGCTGGTTCGTTATACCGGCATTAAAATTGTATTAATCTCCCCGGAGGAGCTTCGTCTCCCGGATTACATCCGTGATGATGTGCTGCGCGCAAACAATGTTCCATTTGAGGAAGTTATTAAAATGGAAGATGTTCTCCCGAAGCTGGATGTCCTTTATATGACCCGTGTCCAGAAAGAACGTTTCTTCAACGAGGACGATTACATCCGTATGAAGGATTTCTATATTCTGGATCAGTCCAAAATGGATCTTGCTTCTCCGGAAATGCTGGTTCTGCATCCGCTGCCGCGTGTCAATGAGATCTCCGTTGACGTGGATAACGACCCGCGCGCTGCTTACTTTAAACAGGTTCAGTACGGTGTTTATGCACGTATGGCCCTGATTCTGACGCTGCTGAACATCAAAGTCGATTAAGAAAGGAGCATCTTTCGCTATGCTGAACGTAGGACGTATTGAAGAGGGCTTCGTGCTCGACCATATTAAAGCAGGAAAGGCTATGACCATTTACCATGATCTGGGACTGGACAAGCTGGACTGTACCGTAGCCATTATTAAAAATGCCAAAAGTGAAAAAATGGGAAAAAAGGACATTCTGAAAGTTGAGTGTTCGGTTGATAAGATGGATCTTGACATCTTAGGCTTTATCGATCACAATATCACTGTCAATGTCATTAAAGACGGCGAGATTACGGAGAAAAAAGAACTTCATCTGCCGAAACAGGTGGTTGATGTGATTAAATGTAAAAACCCGCGCTGTATCACTTCTATTGAACAGGGATTAAAGCATGTCTTTATCCTGGCTGACCCGGAAAAAGAGGTTTACCGTTGCAAATACTGTGATGAGAAGTATACAGGAAACAGAAATAAATAAGAGCTGTACGGCAAAGCGCCCGGAACCACGTTCGGTTTCGGGCGCTTTCTTTTATCTTTCCTATGCAGTTTTTGCTTCTTTCGAACCGAGGCACACAATCAGCCAGCCGATGAAGGCCGCAAGAGATGCGCAGATCAGCATCGTGCCAACACCGGCTGCATCGATAAGCCAGCCGCCAAGCAGGGAGCTCATTACATTTCCTACGGTGATGGTCATCGCCATATATGCCTGTCCTTTAATCGAATCCTGCGGCTCCATGATACCATCCACGTAATAGACGCAGGCGACGTTGATCAGCGCCCAGCCGAACATCTGGAACGGCTGAGCAGCGTAGTACGTCGGAATATTAAAGGCCAGGAAGGTTCCTATGCTTTTCAGGACAAAAAACAGGCCGGAGAGGCGGAACCAGAAAACACTGCTCTTCTTTTTCAGCAGATAGCCGAACAGAAACATCGTTGGCAGCTCGGAAACTGCAGAGATGGTCATCGCATTTCCCATCTCACCGCTGCCACCACCTTTTGCCATTGCAATCTGATAATTGAAGCTGTTAATCAGGCTATGTGACATAAAGATCAGAATGCAGCCAAGCAGTACTACCACGAGGACGGATACCGTTTCAGAAAATCGACCGGACCGGCTGCTCCTGTCTCTTCTTTTTCCGCTTCTGCTTTTTTCCTGTCCTTTTTAAACGGAAAGCGAAATACACAGATGAGGAAAAGAATGGTCAGCGCGATAGCCAGATCGGAATCATGTCTGCTCCAAAGGATGCGGTCAGCCGGCCGAGCAGCCATGATGCAATCGCATATGCAACGGAACCCATGCCGCGCCCGATTCCGTAATCAAGTTCCTCTCCCTGGCGGATCGTCTCCATACCAAGAGAATTAACGAACGGAATCATCAGCATCAACATCGTAATGCTTGCACCGTACAGCAGTGTCCTTACCACCATAGAACTGCTTTCTGCCGTTGCAGCAAGGGAAATGACAAGAACAAGCTGAATCAGGTTCGCTCCAAGGAGCATTGTTCGTACGGACGGGCTTTCCGGCCGATCTGCGTAGGATGCCAGCGCAGGCTGCAGAACCGCTGACACGATACAGCCAACTGCCGTCAGAAGGCCGATTTGTGTGTTTGTGAAGCCTTTTTCAAGAAGATAGACGCTGGCATACCCCATCAGTGCCGCGTATCCCATCCAGTAGCAGCCCTGAATCGTGCCATAGCGCACGGACAGGTGTTTTTTCATGTTTTTGTCCCCCTTTTTCTACAACTTTTCCCTTATCGTAGCGTATTCTGCAGAAAATAGCAACTCAAAATCAACAATAAAACTATTTAGAATTTTTTCGAAATGCTTATTGACTTTTCACTTTCCCTGTGATAAAAAGTATTTAGATAAATTTCTAATTACGTTGCATTCATACTGTCGGAAAGGAGGTTTCCGTGGCATTCGCAGAAACGTTTAAAGCTCTCTCCGATCCTGTCCGGCGAAGGATTCTGGAGCTTCTGAAAAACGGAAGACTTTCTGCCGGGGAGATCGGATCGCACTTTGATATGACAGGTGCAACCATCTCCTACCATCTCGGTATTCTGAAAAAAGCAGACCTTGTGCTGGAATCCCGGGAGAAAAATTTTATTTATTATGAACTCAACACTTCCGTCCTGGAAGAAATCATGCTCTGGATTTCAGAGCTCAAAGGAGGCACTTCTGATGTGGAAAAAATATAAAACAACACTGATTCTGACAACACTCATTTCTCTTTTTCCGACGGTGATCGGACTTCTGCTCTGGAATCGCATGCCGGACACCATTGCCACCCATTTTGGCACAAACAACGTTCCCAACGGCTGGAGCAGCAAAACGATGGCAGTGATCGGTATTCCTCTGTTTCTTGCCGCTCTGCAGATTTTTACCGCTGTTTTCACTTTTTCTGATCCGAAACGGCAGAACATCGGCCCGAAGATGATCCGTCTTGTTCTGTGGATCATACCTGTAACCTCCCTGATAGTCTGCTGCTCCATCTATGCAAACGCAGTCGGCATTGCAGTTGATATCGGTTTTGTTGCCAATGGAATTGTCGGCCTTCTCTTTATTCTCATCGGCAATTACATGCCAAAATGCAAACAGAACTACACAACCGGCATCAAGGTTCCATGGACCCTTCACAGTCAGGAAAACTGGAACCGCACTCACCGCCTCGCCGGCTGGGTTTGGATCATCGGCGGCGTTGCCATGATCGTAAACAGCTTTCTGCAGCTTGAATGGATTTTATTTCTCACGATCGCAGCGCTGATTTTGATTCCGATCGGATATTCCTTTCTCCTGTTTAAAAAAGGAATCTAAACCCGGAGAATTTTTTATAAGAAAATTCAACGAAGTTTCCTGTTTAAAAAAGCTTCTGTTCTTCCCTTTTTCCGGGAGGAACAGAAGCTTTTTTATTTCGCGATTTTTATATCTATAAGGAAATAATTCCTATTTTTATACTTATTCTATTGGATGCAGATTTTTCAATGATACATCAAGAATCGGTGCAGAATGCGTCAGTGCACCGCTGGAAACATAGTCTACGCCGGTGTCGAGGATAGTGGCGATATTTTCTTTTGTCACATTTCCGGAGCACTCGGTTTTTGCTCTGCCGTTGATGACGGCTACCGCCTCTTTCATCTGCGCCGGAGTCATATTGTCGAGCATGATAATGTCGGCACCTGCATCTGCTGCTTCGCGGACCATATCGAGGTTTTCACACTCGACTTCAATCTTACGCACAAACGGAGCATAATCGCGTGCCATCTCGATCGCTTTTGTGACACTGCCTGCAGCTCCAATATGGTTGTCCTTTAACAGAACGCCGTCGGACAGATTGTAGCGGTGATTCTGGCCGCCACCGATTTTGACTGCATATTTTTCAAAAATACGCATATTCGGGGTCGTTTTTCTGGTATCGAGAAGGGTCGTTTTGGAACCTTCGAGCAGCTTCGCAACGCTTCTCGTATACGTTGCGATTCCGCTCATCCGCTGCAGATAATTGAGCGCGGTTCTCTCACCGGACAGCAGAACACGGATATCGCCGTTTACGGTTGCGAGCAGATCGCCTTTTTTGACTTCGTCGCCGTCTTTCACATACGGAATAATCTCGGTTTTCTCATCGAGCAGCGTAAATACTCTTGCAAATACTTCCATACCGGCAATGACGCCGTCCTGTTTGCAGAGAAGCTGTACCGTTCCCTGGCAGGCTTCTGGCATGACAGCATTCGTGGTTACATCTTCACTGGAGATATCTTCCTGCAGCGCCAACAGCAGCAGATTATCCACATTTAGTGTTCTTGTGATTGGATTCATATTTGTCTTCCTTTCTGATCGCATCCCAGATGCTCTCTTTGCAGCGTTCTGCATATTCTTCCATATCCTGGTAATCTTCTTTTCTAATATCGTACCGTTTTGCAAGGAGCTTCCATTCATCTTCCTTCGGCTCCGTTGCCGTTTCTTTGCGGTCTGCGTTCTCTACAAGACCCTCTGCGGCCCATTCGGCAGCCATCTTCTTTGCCGCGCGCTCTGCGAATACAAGGCTCTCCAGCAGAGAATTGCTTGCCAGACGGTTTGCACCGTGCACGCCGTTGCAGCTCGTCTCACCTGCTGCATACAGATGATCCATCGTCGTTTCGCTATTGCTGTCTACCTTGACGCCGCCCATAAAGTAATGCTGGGCCGGTACAACCGGAATCGGTTCTTTCGTGATATCATATCCCTCTTCCAGGCATTTCTGGTAAATATTCGGGAACCGTTCTTTTACATCAAGCGGAATCGTTTTCATGGAAAGCCATACGTGCTTCGTGTGATCCTTTTCCATCTGGCGGTGAATCTCACAGGATACCACGTCACGCGGCTGCAGCTCATCGGTGAAACGCTCGCCATTTTTATCGAGCAGTACAGCGCCCTCTCCGCGGACAGATTCGGAAATCAGGAAACGGCGGCCTTTCTTTTTGGAATACAGCGTTGTTGGGTGAATCTGTACGTAATTGACATTTTTCAGCGCTACGTTCCTGTGAATTGCAATTGCAAGTGCATCTCCTGTCAGATGCGGGAAGTTCGTAGAATTATCATAAATTCCGCCAATACCGCCGCATGCCCAGATCACATCCCTAGCATAAACCGGAACCAGCTTTCCTTCTTCATCCCGGATCAGAACACCCTCGCAGCCATTTTTGCAGGAAAGAATATCACACATTTCCGTGTGCGCAAGAAGCGTCACGTTCGGCAGCTTTTTTACCTGCGCGAGAAGCTTGCTCGTAATCTCCTTTCCGGTTACATCGTCGTGGAACAGGATGCGATTGGTAGAATGTGCGCCTTCTTTCGTATAGCAGAGTTCCCCGTTTTCATCGCGGCGGAAATCCACACCCCAGGCGATAAGCTGATTGATGACATTCCGGGAAGAACGGATCATAATGTCGACGGATTCCGGCGTATTTTCATAGTGGCCGGCATGCATCGTATCCTCATAGAACGCATCGTAATCGTCTTCGTTTTTCAGAACACAGATACCGCCCTGTGCGAGGAAGGAGTCGCTGTCCTCGGTATCTGCTTTTGTTATCATCAGAATATCGGCTTCCTGGGGCAGATGAAGTGCCGCAAAACATCCTGCCACACCGCATCCTACAATCACTGCATCATAATACTTTTTCATTTCATTTCCTCTTTTCCGCTTCTGCGTTCTGCTTATTTTGTTACTTTGCAAGCTCGAGCATTCTTAACAGCGGCGCATGTGCGTCTGAAATTTCCTGTTCGCTTAACAGAACTTCATTCTCCTCATTTTCCAGTGCTACTATTAATTTGTCCAATGTCACTTTTTTCATATTTGGGCAGATCTGCGTATTTCCCACTGCATAAAACTTCTTATCCGGGCAGCGCTTTTTCAGCTCTGCGAAAACGCCAAGCTCGGTTGCAACGAGAAACTCGGTATTTTTACTTGCCTCGGCATATTTGATGATGCCTGCGGTGCTTCCGACGTAATCGGCAAGTGCAACGACTTCACTTCTGCACTCCGGGTGAACGAGAAGCTTTGCCTGCGGGCGCGCTTCCTTTGCAGCCTTTGTAGCTTCCGGGCGGATGGCAGCATGTACGTGGCAGAAACCGTCATTTAAGATGATATGTTTCTCCGGCACCTGCTCAGCCACATAGGTACCAAGATGCTCATCAGGGATAAAGAAGATGTCGTGGTTCGGCAGTTCTTTTACAATTTTTACTGCGTTGGAGGAGGTGACACAGACGTCGGAATGACTTTTTAATTCCGCGGTGGAATTGACATAGCATACGACAGCCACATCCGGGTACTCTTGCCGGACTTCCTTGATTTTTTCAATCTCTGCCATGTGAGCCATCGGGCAGTCGGCATGCAGATCCGGGAGCAGTACTTTTTTGCCCGGGTTTAAGATTTTGGCGCTCTCACCCATGAAACGAACGCCGCAGAGAACGATGACACTGGCGTCCACTTTCGTCGCCATGTCGCTTAAGTAATACGAATCCCCGATGTAATCGGCAATTTCCTGCACCTCATCCGGCACGTAATAGTGTGCCATGATGACAGCATTTTTTTCTTTCTTTAATGCTTCCAGCTTTTCTCTTCTGGTATCCATTGGTTTTGTTTCCTTCCTATTTTTACTATAACGATTCAGAACCCTGAATAGTGATATTTTTTTAACACTTTAGCGCTTAGTATACCACAACTTTTGTCATGTGACAAGACAGTTGTAATATCCATTGTCCATTTTTTTCCTGCCTTTTCCCTTCCCCGTGCTCTATAATAGAAAGTACTTGTCTAAGACATGAAAATCTGTGACGCAGTAATTCACGTTCTGCTGCGCTGAATTTTTGCATTATTTTCCGAGATTGCTATAAAAACACCCGTAAATTTGACGGTTGAATAATTATCTACAAAAAAACGGCCACAATACCCATATTTACTGGGTTTGTAACCGTTTTATCACCATACAGCCGTCAAAGACGGGATTCTATCATTTCACCTCTGGTATGTCACTATTTACCATTTCTTCCGCCGTATCTTCTTCTATTTCTGTCTTTGTCACCTGTTTGATATGCTTTTTTTTCAGATGCAGATATACGAATTCCCGAAAAATAGTATAGAACACGGAAAGCAACGGAATGAAAACAAGCATACCTACAATTCCCATAAGATTTCCGCCGATCGTAACTGCTGCAAGAACCCAAATCGATGGAAGCCCTACAGACTCACCCACAACATGAGGATAGATCAGATTTCCCTCGATCTGCTGCAGCACCAGAAATACTATAATAAATAAAATTGCCTGTTTCGGATTTACCATAAAGATCAAAAAGCTTCCCACTGCACACCCGATGAAGGCTCCGAAAATCGGGATCAATGCCGTAAACGCAATTAAAACTCCGATCAAAAGTGCATATGGCATCCTCAAAATGCTCAATATCACAACAAACATACAGCCAAGGATCACGGCTTCCAGACACTGACCTGTAAGAAAATTTGCAAATGTCTGATAAGTCAGAGAGCAGACTTTAAGAAAAGCATCTGCTTTTTCCTTTGGAAGAAAAGCGAAAAATACTTTTCGAATCTGCACCTGCAGCGTTTCCTTCTGAAAAAGGACATAGCAGGCAAAGGAAAATGCAACAAAAAAGGCTGCCAATCCACTAACTATGGAACCCACTGCTGACATTGTGATATTCATCATATTTCCTGCACCATTTCCAAGCAGGCTTATCCCCCACTTGATCGCCTGATCCGGATTAAACTGTACCTGATCTACAAGCTTCATGATTTCCTGGTTATTATGGGAAAACTCCCGGATCCAGCTTTGCATCTGCGGAATAAAATCAGCGATACTCATCATCAGGGTTCCTATTGTCCGCGTAAGCTGCGGAATCACACCAAACATCACCAGTACAATCACGCCAACCGCAAATACGATCGTGAGGAACAGGCTTATCGGTCTTGCCAGTTTTTCGACTATCTTATTTTCTTTTTTTGCCCTTCCAAAAATTTTCTTTTCCAAAAAGCTCATTGGCACGTTGGTCACAAATGCGATCGCTCCGCCAAGTACAAATGGAAATACGATCCCCCATATTGCTTTCAACACATCGAGTACCACATTAAACTTCCACAGTGCGACCACAAGAAATGCTGTAAACACAATAAGTTCCCGGATTTTTTTTACAGATTTTTTACTTATATCCACTATCATTCTCCTCTTTTTCTTAATTTCATGCGTATCCATTTAAGTAGCTGAATAATCGGAAAACTTGCAAACGCAAATTTTCAAACTCAAATTACTCCCCTTTATTAGACCTAATCGTATAACAGAATCGGTACCTCTGTCAAGATTTTTGAAATTATATTTAAAGTATAATAAGATATAGTCGCTATTTTCTTTCTTGCCTTTTCCCTTCCCTATGGTCTATAATAGAAAGTACTTGTCTAAGATACGAAATTGCTGATAAAGGAGCATTCTATATGAACAAAAAGGAAATTGCCGAAATTAAAAAACTGTTTACCCCATCCCACTGTGCGATCACGCGAATCTGCGGATGCTATGTGGATGCGGAAAAGAATATTAAGACAAAATTAAAAGAAGCGTTTCTCTCTCTCGAAGAGGAAGAAATGTTTAAGTATTTTAAGATTTTTAAAAGCACCCTCTCCGGTACCATCGGAAAGAATCTGCTGAATATGGAGTTCCCGCTCTCCCAGGAAAGTGAGGGCGGCACACAGGAGTTTCTCTTAAAACTCCGCAACAGTGAGCTGAAGGACGAAGCGCTGATTGATGAATTTTATGAAAAGGTGATGGCGGATTATCTCTATCCGGAAAACTACTATATTATTCTGATCCATGGTGCCTACGATGTACCGGGACGCGCTTCTGATAATCTGGATATGGACGATGCTTCCGATTACGTCTATGAATTTATCCTCTGCAGCATCTGCCCGGTAAAACTCGACAAACCGGGTCTCTGCTACAATGTGTCCCACAATACGATTGAAAACCGCGTGCAGGACTGGGTGGTCGGCGCACCGGAAAACGGTTTTCTCTTCCCGGCCTTCACAGACCGCAACACGGATATCCACAATCTGCTGTATTTCACGAAAAACGCAGAGATGGATCAGCCGGACTTTCTCGACCACTTCCTGGGCTGTCAGGCGCCGCTTTCCGCGAAATCTCAGAAAGAAACGTTTCAGTCTATTATAGAAGAAACTCTCGATTCCGCCTGTGATTTTTCTACTGTTATGACCATTCAGGAGAACTTAAATACCATGATTGAAGAGCGGAAAGACGATCCGGAACCGGTGGTGCTCGATAAACACGAGGTAAAACGTCTGCTCGCCAGCAGCGGCGTACCGAATGAACAGCTTGACGAGTTCGACGAGAAGTACGAATCCATTGCGGATGAGAAAGCAAGCTTCGTTGCCTCGAACGTGGCCAGTACACGGAACTACGAGATCCGCACCCCGGATGTTATCATCAAAGTCAGCCCGGAAAAGGCCCAGCTCATCGAAACCCGTACGATCGACGGAACACCGTATATTCTGATCGAGGCAGCCGATGAAGTGGAAATCAACGGAATTCTTTTAAAACCGTCACGGCCATCCGATGCGGATGATACCGAATTTTAACAGCCAAATGACAGCGAGTCTTTCTCCCTGTCCGAAAAAAAAGCGGCAGTCCCAGACAAAAGGGCTGCCGCTTTTTCTTCCTTTTTATTTATGCTTAGCAGAGTGCTTTTCCAAGTGCAATGCATGCTGCCTCAGCTTCATCATCTGGCGCGTCTGCGCAGATCACGCTGTCGCATACCAGCTCGGCGCCATCATTTTTGCAGCTTTCTTCCCAGGTGCGCATCCACTCGCCGTCTCCCCATCCATAGGAACCGAACAGAGCGATTTTCTTTCCGGAGAGTTTGGATTCACATGCGGAGAACATTGGCTCGAACTCGGTATCTTCCAGCTCTTCTGCCCCCATAGCCGGGCATCCGAAAGCGATTGCATCGTATGCATCTACATCATCCGCAGAGAAATCTGCGCAAGTCAGAACAGAAACTTCTGCGCCTGCCTCTTTTGCTCCCTCTGCTACTTTCTGTGCCATCATTTCTGTGTTGCCGGTTCCACTCCAATAAACTACTGCTACTTTGCTCATGTTTCAAATCCTTCTTTCTTTATTTTCTGATTCCGGGGGATTTTTCTTTCCCCGATCCTACTGCCCTTTTTATGGTATGCAGGATTTTATGTTAAACAGCTACGGTGAGCTGTAAAACGCTTCTTCCCTGCTTCCAGAGACGCAGATACACGTTTCTGCATTTCTGATAGCGCTGAAATGTTTTCTGTGTTTCGCACTCATTGCAATAGACCTTCCAGCATCCCTTGCATTTATAATTGTGGCCTTTGTTCTCAATAAAACCGATCACATCACCGAGCGGATAGTTGAGAAACACACCGATCTCATGCGGAAATCCTTCTTTACACTCTGCTACCCGGGTTTTCAGGCGATTCAGTGCATAGGCAATGTCTGTATTTTCATATCCATAGGATTTTAAAAACGCTGCATTCTCCGGATTTTCCAGCTCCTTCTGGAGAAGCCCTTCACGGTACACATAGACCAGTGCTCTTGTCTCATGCTCCCGCAATACAAAGATGTGAATTCCTTTTGGTTCCAGACAGGCACTCCAGTATGAAATCTGATCTTCCAGTTCTTCTTTGGATGAAAATGTCATATTACATAAATTTGCGGCTTTGATGGAAGCCAGCGTTGCCGAACAGTGTTCGATCAGAAATCTCTCAATCATGCCTTTTACGTCTCCTTCTTACATTGCTGCTGCGCAGTGCTCATCTAATACCGAGCGAAGTGCGGTGGCACTGCTGGTATGGATTCTTGCGATCGGAATATTGTTTTTCTTTGCTTCCTGGGAAGCAGTGATGACCATTTTGTGGGATACGGTGTTGGTAAAGAGAATCATCAGATCCGGATTCCCAATTTTTTTCTTAACGGAGCCATGCTCTTTCGGGAACACCTTTGCTTTACATCCATAGTCTTTACAGATATCTGTATATTGACACACCATTCTTTCATTTCCACCGATAATTACGACACTCATCTTCTCTACCTGCCTTTCTGTTGTTATCTTATGCTACTTGAAATTAGTTTATTCTAACTCCTGTGTTTTAAGAAAGAATCCCTCTACCGGGATCCCGTATGATTTTTGGTTTTATCCGTTGTACTTTAGTTAGCTATATCTAACTGTTGGGTATATCATACCGTTTTTGTCGGATTTTGTCAAGGATATCCTGCAAATTTTTCCGGCTTTTCTTGAGAAAATTGTATCATTTTCTTTTTCACATCACGCTGGTGAAAGAATATTCGCAATGGAAGCAGAGACTTTTCCTGCTTTTGTTAAAAAGCCGCTGGAATCTTAAGAAGAAGACTCCAGCGGCTTTCCCGTTGCTATTCTGTTCTGTTTTTTATACCGGCTCGTCCAGCAGGTTACCCATACTCTTTAAGCCAATATAAAGAGTAGATGTATTGTGAAGCAGTGCGGAAGTGGTTGGCTGTAAAATGCCGCCCACGCCGAGCAGAATCAGTCCGGCATTGAACGTAACGATAAAGCGGTAATTCTTATGAATCCGTTTCATCAGACGGTTGCTCAGCATACGAAGCACCAGAATTTCTGCCAGATCGTCTGCGGCAACGGTGATATCCGCGATCTCACGCGCAATCTCTGCGCCCTCGCTGATGGCGATTCCAACGTCTGCGGCAGAAAGTGCCGGTGAATCGTTAATACCGTCACCGATCATAATGACTTTACGTCCCTCTGCTTTTTCTTTCTCCACAAAGTTTGCCTTATCCTCCGGCAGTACCTCAGCATAGTACTCGTCCACGCCGACCTTCTTCGCGATCGCTTTTGCCGTGCGCTCGCTGTCTCCGGTCATCATGACGATCTTTTTCAGACCTGCTTTTTTCAGCTGACGGATAATTTCGGCCGCCTCCGGACGAAGCGGATCCTCAATGCAGATAACTGCTGCAAGTACACCTTCTAAGGCAAGATAGAGATGAGAATACTCCTCCGGCAGATGACGGAACTTCTCTTCCATCCTTCCGGAATGATACTGTTCTCATCCTCAAATACGAAGTGATAACTTCCAATAATCGCTTTTTTGCCATTGATCGTTGTAGAAATACCGTGTGCAACGATATATTCTACTTTGGAGTGCATCTCCTCGTGATCCAGATGTTTCTCTTTTGCCGCGTCTACTACGGCTTTTGCCATGGAATGCGGAAAATGCTCTTCCAGGCAGGCTGCGATGCGCAGAAGCTCATCCGTGCTCTTTGTTTCGCTGAAGGATACCACCTCTGCTACGGTCGGCTGCGCTTTTGTCAGTGTTCCGGTCTTATCGAAAACGATCGTATCCGCTTCCGCCACAGCCTCCAGGAATTTACCGCCCTTTACGGTGATCTTGTGCTGGTTTGCCTCGCGGATTGCAGAGAGAACGGAAATCGGCATGGCAAGTTTTAACGCACAGGAGAAGTCCACCATCAGAATAGAGAGTGCTTTCGTTGCATTTCTGGTCAGAAGATACGTCAACGCCGTTCCACCAAGGGAATACGGTACAAGACGGTCTGCCAGATGCTCTGCCTTGCTCTCCAGTCCGGATTTCAGTTTCTCGGACTCTTCGATCATCGCGGTAATCTTCTCGTAACGGCTGGATCCGCCGGTCTGCTTCACAAGAATGGTAAGCTCGCCCTCCTCAAGAACCGTTCCCGCATAGACAACGGAACCTAAGGTACGGCGTACCGGAACAGATTCTCCGGTCAGAGAAGCCTGGTTTACCATACCCTCGCCGTTGGATACCTCGCCGTCGAATGGAATCAGATTTCCCATATGTACGACAATCTCGTCGCCCGCAACAATTTTTTCAGACGGAACGAGAATTTCCTGGCCGTCTTTTTTCAGCCATACCTTTCCGACGTTCAGCGACATGCTGCGTGCCAGATCTCCGACGGATTTTTTATGCGTCCATTCCTCAAGCAGCTCTCCTACGCCGAGCAGGAACATGACAGAGCCTGCGGTTCCATAGTCGCCGCGGAGCATCGAAACACCGATTGCGGTTGCATCAAGAACCGGAACTTCGATCTTTCCCTGTGCCAGTGTCTGGATTCCTTTCCAGATATATTTTACGGAAACAACCGTAGTATAGATGGCACGGATCGGTGCCGGAAGAAGCCATTTTCTTCCAAAGTGGTAAATCACTTTGCTGATCAGCTTTTCCTGATATTCGTTGTTTAACGCTCTGCCGGAGCTCTCAAGCAGTCCGGTCGGCAGCTCTACTTCCTCGTAGTGGAAGAGCTGTATCATCCGAATCACAGCGGCTCGTTCTCCCTCGTAACAGATCACGGCATCGCCGGTTCTGTCATATACCTTCGCGAAAGATACCTGGTTCTGATTCTGCAGATAGTACAGCAGTGTCTCTGCCTGTACGGAGGACATGCGCTTCTGTGCCAGATGGATTCGGATTCTGCCTCTGCTTTCGTGTTTAATATAAAATTTCAAATCTTATGCCTCCTAGAAAAACACCTGCAGAGAATTCTGCAGGCGTTTTGTTTTTTCCGTATGAATACGACGTAAATCAGATGTTGCTGTGTACAGCTTATGCCTCAACCGTATCCTCTGCTTCTGCTTCAACAGCTTCCTCTGCTGTCTCTTCAGCTACATCCTCTACTGCCTCTTCTGCTGCTTCACGCTCTTCGTTGATCTGTTTTGCGTCAGCATAGATGTCCTCCGCATTCTCCTGGATGGTCGTTACCGTATCCATAACAACTTTCTTTGCACGAAGAACAGCTGCGGTGCAGTTGGTGTAAAGTTTTTTCGCATCCTTGCTGGACAGTGCTTTGATACCTGCTGTTCCGAATAATACTCCTGCTGCGAAAAGTCCTGGATGTTTTAAATCTTTGATTGTCATATTACATTTCCTCCTATTGTTAAAATAAATTTTTCCTGAATTTTACATCTTCCCCCGCTGTGGTTCACAGTATAGCACTCACCTGCTCGGTTAGACAATACGTACAGTTCTTTTTGATAATTATTTTCATTAAAACAGGGAAAACGGAAGGAATTTTCACCCGTTTTCCCCGTTTTTCAGCCTTCCACCGCTGAAACAATCACATTTTCAATATCCTGATTCTGAATATAGCCCTTTGCCTTCAGTCCGGATTTCATCACGTCCATCCACATCTCTCCGCTTAAACGGCAGATGGTATGATCGCTCAGTTCTACGGTACAGCCCTGATCTTTGAAGCATTCTTCTCCACAGGCAATCTTGTAAAAATTTTTGCGGCTGATTGCACCGATGCTCTCCAGTGTATTCACCATGCGATACACCGTAGCAGGCCCGATGCTGCTGTCTTTCTGCAGAGCTTTATAGTAAATTTCTTTACAGCAGGAGCACTCCTCTTCCAGGATAATATCGAGCAGAATCCGTCTCTGTCTGGTTATTCTGCATCCCTGTTCCCGGAGCTTCTGAATAATCAGTTCTCGCTTCATCTGTGTTCTGTGATAATTTCTGGCTTCATGCTTTGTCTGTTCCTGCGGCATACGTTCTACCTCCTGATGATGATTCCTGTCCTGTCAGTCGCAATGTCCCTTGCACTGCCCGCAGTTACCACCACAGCTTCCTTTGCCGCTTTTTTTATCTTTAATCATACTGCGTACTGCAAGTCCTACCAGACCAACAACGACTACAAGTGTGATAAAAGTTCCCATAGAAACAACTCCTTTCTTTTCAAAAGAGTCCGCATCCTGCAGCGGATGCCGGATACGGACTCTTCATCAGATACATGTTCTCTATCTGTCACAGCAATTATTTGCTGAACATTTTGTTGGTGGAAACGCTCAGAGTTGCGCTCTCTTTGTAAGGTCTTACCAGCAGATATACAAATCCAATGATGAGCAGAACAGCAACTACCGTTCCGATTCCAAAACCGCCGCCGATGAACAGGTTACCGATCTGATAAATGCACAGGGATACAACATAGGCAAGCAGTGTCTGATATCCGATTGCAGTAAAAAACCATTTGGTATTGTTCATCTCACGTTTGATTGCACCCATTGCTGCGAAGCACGGTGCGCACAGAAGGTTGAATACCAGGAAGGAATAAGCTGCTACCGTAGATAAGCTTCCTGCGAGCTGTCCCCAGATCTCGGCACCGTCTTCTGCAACTTCACCAAAGCCGAACAGGATACCGAAGGTACCAACAACGTTCTCTTTTGCGATCAATCCGGAAACAGCTGCAACAGCCATCTTCCAGTCGCCCCATCCAAGAGGTGCAAACAGAGGAGCGATCACGCTTCCGATGGAAGCCAGGATACTGTCATTTAACTGCTCAGCTTCCAGCATTCCGAAGGATCCGTCAACCCATCCGAAGTTCATCAGGAACCACAGAACGATGGTAGACATCAGGATGATCGTACCGGCTTTTTTGATGAAAGACCAGCCACGCTCCCACATGCTGCGGAGAACGTTGCTTACCGTCGGCCAGTGGTAAGCCGGAAGCTCCATAACAAACGGAGCCGGATCGCCAGCGAACAGTTTTGTTTTTTTCAGGATGATACCGGAGCAGATGATTGCTGCGATACCAACGAAGTAAGCACTTGGTGCAACCCAGGAAGCTCCATTAAACAGAGCGCCTGCGATCAGGGCGATGATTGGAAGTTTTGCTCCACAAGGTACAAACGTTGTTGTCATGATGGTCATTTTACGGTCACGGTCATTCTCGATGGTACGGGAAGCCATGATACCAGGAACACCACAACCACTTCCGATCAGCATCGGAATGAAGGATTTTCCGGAAAGTCCAAATTTACGGAAGATACGGTCCATGATGAATGCAACACGCGCCATGTAACCGCAGGACTCCAGAAATGCCAGGAACAGGAACAGTACCAGCATCTGCGGTACGAATCCAAGTACGGCACCAACACCGGCAACAATACCATCCAGGATCAGACCCTGCAGCCAGTCAGCGCAGTGGATCGCGTTCAGCAGATTTTCAATGGCCGGCGGAATGATCTCTCCAAAGAGTACATCGTTGGTCCAGTCCGTTACAAAAGTACCTACTGTTGTGACAGATACATAATATACAACCCACATAACAACCGCGAAGATCGGAAGTGCCAGCCAGCGGTTAGTTACGATCCGGTCGATCTTATCCGATGTTGTCATGGCGTTTTTCTTGTTCTTTGTGACACAGTCACCGATGATGCTGGAAATATAAACGTAACGCTCGTTTGTAATAATACTCTCGGTATCGTCATCAAATTTGTCTTCCAGCTGTTTGATCTCGGCAGATACATCCGGAACGGATTTCATCTGCTCTGTGATCTTATCATCTTTCTCCAGAAGTTTGATTGCAAAGAAGCGTTTCTGCTCATTTACAATATCACTTCCGAGTTTGCTCTCAACGGTGCGGATGACTGCCTCCACATCCTTGTCAAACTCATGAACTGGTACAGCAGCACCTTTTTTCTGTGCAATCTGCACTGCTTTATCAGCAGCTTCTTTGATTCCGGTTCCTTTCAGCGCAGAGATGGTTACAACTTCACAGCCCAGCTTTTTCGCCAGTTTGTCGATATGTATTTTGTCTCCGTTCTTTTCAACAATATCCATCATATTGACAGCCATGATCACCGGAATACCAAGTTCCATGATCTGTGTGGACAGATACAGGTTACGCTCAATGTTGGTACCATCTACGATGTTCAGAATCGCATCTGGTCTTTCATTAATCAGGTAATTTCTGGCTACCACTTCCTCCAGTGTATACGGAGATAAAGAATAGATACCCGGAAGGTCCATGATGGTGACATCTTTGTGGCCTTTGAGCTTTCCTTCTTTTTTCTCGACGGTTACACCTGGCCAGTTTCCTACGAACTGGTTGGAGCCTGTCAGTGCATTGAACAATGTTGTCTTACCGCAGTTCGGGTTTCCCGCGAGTGCAATCTTAATTGCCATTTTTTCCATGCCCCTCTTTCTTTGATTTTTACTGATTTTAATAACTTCACAAGCCTTACCAATATTGGCTACAGCTTGCTTTTGTTAGCATCCGCTAACAAGCAGGCAAAAAAAATTTACTCTACTTCAATCATTTCGGCATCTGCTTTTCTTAAGGATAATTCGTATCCTCTGACGGTTACTTCGACCGGATCGCCGAGCGGAGCAACTTTGCGCACGAATACGTCAACACCCTTGGTGATTCCCATATCCATGATTCTTCTTTTGACCGGACCGGAGCCGTTGAGTTTTACAACTTTAACGGTTTCTCCTACGGAAGTCTCTTTTAAAGTCTTCATCTTCTCTCCTTCTTTCCTATCAAATCAGGATTTTGGCTGCCATATCTTTTCCAACGGCCACCCTGGAATCTTTCACATTCACGATGAGATTGCCGTCGATTTCCGATACGACTGTCACGTTTCCGCCAACGACGAAGCCAAGATTTTCAAGAAATCTTCTGGTCTCTTCTTTTCCGCCGACTTTTCTGATTGTGTAACATTCGCCTGGATTTGCCATCGTTAAAGGCATAGTCAATTACCTCCTGTGTATGATAATGAGTTTCATCTCTATTTCAGTTGTTAGTATATGCTAACGTACGTTAGATGTCAACTGCTTTTTTACTATTTTTTTGTATTTTTTTCTGAAATTTACTCCGTTACTGAGAAAAAGCCTTCGTTAAGAGCCCTGTTTTTTTGAAAAATAAGGCAGAACAGAGAAATTTCGTATCTCCCTGTTCTGCCCTTTTTGCTTTCCATTTCTTTTTAGAAACGGTACATCATCTTATGCCATTTTGCACCGCCATGCGTCGAGTCGGAAAGTTCGATATATTCGTATCCGATCCTTTTGTAGAATGGAATCATATGATCCTTGCACGTAAGAACAACGGCTTTTTTGTCACGCTCTCCTGCGCTTTTTACCATATGACGCATCAGTGCTTCTCCAATGCCCTGTTTCTGGAACTTCGGATTGACGTCCAGTCCGAAAATCATCTGATAATCGCCGTCCGGGTTGTGCAGCGTGGCGTCATGGTAGAGTGCATCCGCCAGATAATCGGTATCCGCACAGCAGCCATTGCAGAAGCCTGCGATTTCGCCGTCTTCAGTTTCCGCCACAAAAAAGCTGTTTTTGCAGGTTTTGTACCGCTCCATGAAGTCTTCATAACCTGCCGCCTCGGCAGCCGGGAAGCATAGCGCCTCCACCTCGGCTACCTTTTTCAGATCTTCCTCTTTTACCGGACGGATCGTATACTTTACTTTTCGTTTTAAATAGGGCTTCAGTCCCGCAACGACTTCTTCCACCGTTCCATCCACGAACGGATTCTTCAGTCCTGCCAGCTCCAGCAGTGCAAAATATCCCTTGCTTCCGCCTGCCTGGCAGAGACGGTAATAATCGTCCCACGCCTTTTCCGGCTCTTTTTTGGAACGCTCAAAGAACTGGAAAGCACAGATCTGTGCCAGCGCATAATCAATATAATAGAACGGGTTCACAAAGATATGCTGCTTCTGCATCCAGAAACCGCCCTCCTCGAGGAACTTGTGGCCGTCATAATTTCTCCATGGCATATAGGTCAGCTCTAACTGATGCCAGATCGCACGGCGCTCCTTGGCCGTCATGCCGATATTTTCAAATACCTTATGCTGGAACTCATCCACACATACCATGTACGGAATCACTTCCAGCGCGCTCATCAGGTGCGCATAACGGTAATCATCTGCTTTCTCTCCAAAGAATGCATTCATCCAGGGGTATGCGAAATGCTCCATTGTCATCGAGTGAATCTCCGCCACCTCGCTTGTCGGGAATACCATATCCATAAACGGAATCTGTTTTGCCGCCGTATACGCCTCGAATGCATGGCCCGCCTCATGAGTCAGAACATCAACGTCCGCGCTCGTACCATTAAAGTTGGAGAAGATGAACGGCGCCTTGAACGTATTCAGAAATGTGCAGTAACCGCCTGTCTGTTTTCCCGGCTTCGTCTCCAGGTCAAACAGCTCATGCTCCACCATAAAATCAAAGAACTCACCCGTCTCTTTCGACAGCTCATGGTACATCTTCTGCGCCTTCGCAACCAGTTCCTCCGTCGTTCCTTCCGGAACCGCATTTCCTTCTGGGAAAATCAGCTCCTCATCGTAATAATGCAGCCGGTCCACTCTAAGCCGTTTCTCCTGCTCCTTCCGAAGCTCCAGGCAGAGCGGTACAATCTTCTCCTTCACCTGCGCACGGAACTTTGCAACATCCTCCGCCGTATAATCGTATCTTCCATAGCTCAGGTAAATAAATTCAATGTAAGAAGAAAATCCCAGCTTCTTCGCAATTTTATCGCGCAGCGGAACCATCTTGTCATACAGCGCATCCAGCTCCCCGGAAATCTCTTCATACAAATCTCCCCATGCCGTCATCGCCTCTTTCCGCATCTGGCGGTCCGTACTCTGCATCGCCTTCAGCAGTCCATAAAAATTACACGTTTCGCCCTTAAATTCCGTCGAAGCATTCGCCGTAATTTTACTGTACTGCTGCGTCAGATTCGCCTCTTCGATCAGATCCTCCACGATACAGTCGTCCGCTAATTTTTGGCCAACCTCCATATTCTTCACAAAAAATTCCCCGAACTCCTCTGCAAACTCTTTGATAAACGGAGACTCCAGAATCACCTTCTCTGCCTTTTGTATCAGCAGATGGATCGCCGGAATCGTCTCATTCCAGAACTGAACCTCTCCTTCATAAAACGAATCTCTGGTGTCCACCGTATATCTTACCTGCGCCACTTCCGCCATTGTCGCCCAGGCATCCTCGCGCGTTTTTTCTTCCATAAAAAGTCCGCGCAGCTCCTCATATGATTTTGCCTCTTTGAGCGCCTTCGTATACGCTCTTACTTTTTCCTGCTCTGCCTCCATGTCCGGCCTTACGTATTCAATTTCCGAAAACTTTTTCATCTTCTCTTACCTCCTTCTATTCCAGAACGCCCAGATTTTTCAACTCATGATAAACCCGGGACGCCGGCAGCCCCATCACATTATAATAGTCTCCCTGGATTCCTTTCACAAACTTTGTCCCAAACACCGTCTGAATTCCGTATCCTCCAGCCTTATCCGACCACACAGGAGCCTCCCCCTCTTTCTCAAGAGCAAGATACCCGTTTATCTCCTCCTCTGTCATCGCATAAAACTCTACATCTGTACGGTCACAGAACGATACCACACGCTTTGCGTCCCCCTCTGTTACCGCAATCGTAACTCCAGTATACACCTGATGCACCCTTCCCTGCAACTGCTGCATCATGCTTCTGGCATGTTCTATCCCTTTCGGCTTGCCAAGGATCTCCCCTTCAAAAGCCACAACCGTATCCGCCCCGATCACAACGGCATCCCCTTCGGTAATCTCCGCAACATCCAGACATTTCAGCCGTGAAAGCTCCTCCACAACCTTCTCCGGTTCCGCAGACGTCACAACTTCTTCCGCCCCTGAAGCCTGAACCTTACACCGTATTCCCAACATCTCCATCAACTCTCTTCTTCTGGGTGACCCCGAAGCCAATATCACTTTCATCCTGCTGTCTCCTTTATTTTTTCTTTCATGACATGCATTTTTTTCACACCATGCAGCGGTCCGCGGGAATGTGCGGCTTGCGCCAGATGGCCGGATAAAATAAGTACGCGAACAAACACAATCCACTCGTGTCCGTTCCCGGCGTACTTATTTTATCCAGATGCCTGAATTTCCGTCTTATGCAAAGCAAAACGATAAGCCGGGTTATGTCGTGTGTAATCATCTATCCAATGGAACTGTCGCCAGTCCCCTTAAGCGACCCACCTGAAAACATGACGGGCAGCCATATACGTTTTCTATTCGGTCTTGCTTCGGATGGGGTTTACATGGCTTTCTCTGTTACCAGAGAAACGGTAGTCTCTTACACTGCCTTTCCACCCTTACCAGGAAAAACCTGGCGGTATCTCTCTGTTGCACTATCCCTGGAGTCGCCTCCGCCGGACGTTATCCGGCATCCTGCCCTGCGAAGCCCGGACTTTCCTCACCTGGCCCCTTTCGGTCCTGCCAGCCGCGATTACATATCTTACTTTGTCAAAAACGGAACATCAGACAGTTAATAATCTTACCACAAACTCTCTTTCTTGTCCATCCCCAAATCGCAGATCCCACAAAGCCATACAAAACAGCCTTTCACACATCAAAGCAGCTTCCCCCCACAAACTCCCGCAGAATCGAATTCTTGGGAATATCCTCAATCGGCACTCCGACAAAATAATCCAAAAACTTCAGCAGCCGCTTTGCCTCCTGGTACTCCGGCTCTCCCTCCTCAATCTGGAACAGCAGCGGTTCCGCATACAGCTTCAGAACCGAAAGCTCATACACCAGCGCCGAATTAAACATCACATCCGCCTTCTCCTGGTTCGGAAAAATATTCCGATCCTCGCCGCGGCGCACCGACGGCCACATCGCAATCGTCTCCTTCGCCGACGTTGCCCGCGTCCGGCTGTCGCGCACCATCCGCCGGATCAGACGTCCGTCCGTCGTCGGAATCCGGTTGTGCTCATCCACATTGATCTGCGTCAGCGCACTGATATAAATCCGGAATTTACTTTCCGAAGGAAGCGACCATGTCAGTTTTTCATTCAGCCCGTGAATCCCCTCCAGCACCAGCACATCAGTCTCCTTCATCTGAATAAAATTCCCCTTGTACTCGCGCTTGCCCGTCTTAAAATTAAAATACGGCAGTTCCACACGCTCTCCGTTCAAAAGTGCTGTCATATCCCGATTCAAAAGCTCGATATCCAGTGCTTCCAGGCATTCAAAATCATAATCGCCGTTTTCATCCCGCGGCGTATCTACCCGGTTCACATAGTAATTATCAAGGCTGATCGGATGCGGCGTCAGACCATGCGCTGAAAGCTGGATGGAAAGCCGGTTGCAGAACGTTGTCTTTCCGGAGGAAGACGGCCCCGCAATCAGCACAAATTTAACCTGCTTTCTTTCCGCAATCTGCTCCGCAATCTTCGCGATTTTCTGCTCCTGCAGCGCCTCCGCAATCAGCATCATCTGCTGAATATTGCCCTTTGTGATGCGTTCATTTAAGTCGGCAACCGTGGAAATTCCCATCTGCTCACCCCAGCGCTCCGATTCCCGCTGCACCTGGAACACCTTCGGGGAGAGATTCGCCGCCGGCACCGTCTCCGGCGCCTTTTTCTCCGGCATCTGCAGCACAAAGCCGTCATCGTATAAATAGAGATCAAAATACTTCAGATAACTCGTATCATACGTCATAAATCCATAATAATAGTCTTCAAAATCCCCGAGACTGTACAGATTCACACGGGAGACACGGCGGTAACGGAATAAGCGGTCTTTATCCGTCATGCCATGCAGCCGGAACCGTTCTCTCGCCTCGTGCGTATCGACACTCCGCTTATAAATCGGCACCGCCTTTTCCACCTGTTCATGCATATACGCTTTTACTTCGTCCAAAAACGCCTGATTCAGCGTGATATCGCCGTCCACCGTGTAGAAAAAGCCCGAACCCGCCGAAAAATGCAGCATCACATGGCGGATCTTATCGTAGCCTCCCACATGATACACCGCTTTTACCAGCAGAAGAGAAAGACTCCTCTGATACGTTTTATGTCCGATCTCATCCTTCGTTGTCACAAATTCCAGTTCACATTTTTTTTTCAGCTGTTTGTGCAGCTCCCGCAGCCGTCCGTCCACTTTCACAAGGACAATCGGCGCGTCCATTGTTTTTTCAAAATCCTTTGCAATCTCATAATAAGAGCAATTTTCCGGATATTCGTATCCTTTTCCATCAATTGTTACCTGAATCAATTGTAATTCCTCCTTCTTGCAAAACTTTCTGAAAATTCAGAAGTGACAGAAAAGGCGCGCCCGAAAATTACAACTGCTGAAATTTTCAGACACGCCCCTCTTGTGCAAACGCTGTCGTTACATCGTATGGAAACGCGCAAGCGCAGATTCCAGTACTGCCTCTTTTTCTTTTAATTCCCAAAGGCGCTGTGCTGCCTTTTCACTGGAGTGATCCGAAAGCTGGCGGATCAGCGTCTGGTTCTGCTCCTGCTGTTTCAGAAGGTATTCCCTCAGCACCGGATTTTCCTTTTCCAGAAGGCGCGGTCCATAGAAAAGCTCCTCCGCCTTCAGATTCTCCTTTTCCCCTGGCACTGCCCGCAGAATCGGATAATATTTTCCATCCTCCTCTACAAAATTCTCCTGTGCAAGGAAAAATCCGTGTTCCAGAAGCCATGCACGCACGCGGTCGATATCCGACTGCGGCTCCAGGATCAGCTCCCGAAAACCGGACAGCAGCGGCTCACCTTCGCTTAAAATTCTTATGGTAAGCCCGCCGCCCATGCCCGCGATGAGAAGAGAATCACCCTCTCCCGCACGCAGGGCATGGAGTCCGTCGGAAAGTCTTGTTTCTATGTAGTCCCCCATCTGGTACTGCGCAATATGCTCCCTGGCCCGCTCCAGCGGTCCGCGGTTCACATCCATGGCGATTGCGGAGGAAATCTTCTTCTGTTCCAGCAGCGCAATCGGCACATAACCGTGATCTGTTCCCACATCGACCAGGCAGCCGCCCGGGGTGACAAACTCCGCTACCGCGGAAAGTCTTTTTGATAACTGCATTTTCCTGTCGTCCTTTTCTTCCTCGCAGATTAGTCCAGGTAATCTTTCAGCTTTCTGGAACGGCTCGGATGGCGCAGTTTACGGAGCGCTTTCGCCTCAATCTGACGGATACGCTCTCTTGTAACGTTGAACTCTTTACCAACCTCTTCGAGGGTTCTCGCACGGCCGTCATCGAGTCCGAAACGGAGACGCAGAACCTTCTGCTCACGGTCAGTCAGCGTGCTTAACACATCCTCGAGCTGCTCTTTCAGCATGGTGAATGCTGCCGCGTCTGCCGGTACCGGCACATTGTCGTCCTGGATGAAGTCACCGAGGTGGCTGTCCTCTTCCTCACCGATTGGTGTCTCGAGTGAAACCGGTTCCTGGGAGATTTTCAGGATCTCACGCACACGCTCTACAGACATGTGCATCTCCTCTGCGATCTCTTCCGGAGTAGGTTCGCGGCCTAACTCCTGCAGTAACTGACGGGAAACGCGGATCAGCTTGTTGATGGTCTCTACCATATGAACCGGAATACGGATCGTTCTCGCCTGGTCTGCAATCGCTCTTGTGATTGCCTGGCGGATCCACCATGTTGCATAGGTGGAGAATTTGTATCCCTTGCGGTAATCGAATTTTTCAACCGCTTTGATGAGGCCTAAGTTACCTTCCTGAATCAGATCCAGGAACAGCATGCCGCGGCCGACATAACGTTTTGCAATGGAAACAACGAGACGAAGGTTGGCCTCTGCCAGACGTTTTTTCGCATCCTCATCGCCCTCTTCCATTCTCTGTGCCAGCTTGATCTCTTCCTCTGCGGAAAGAAGCGGCACTTTACCGATCTCTTTTAAGTACATGCGGACCGGGTCCTCAATGCTGATGCCTTCCGGAACGGAAAGGTCGATGTTTTCCATATCGATCTCTTCTTCCTCGGAAAGGTCGATGTCATCGTCGTCCAGAAGGAGAAGATCGCGGTCTGCCGCATTTGGATCCTCGGTCATATCGGAGAGGCGCAGTACGTCGATACCGCTTGCCTCCAGGTATTCAAATACCTTCTCCATCTGCTCCGCATCCAGCGGCATATCGCGGAAAAAGTCGTTGATTTCCTGATATTCCAGGACGCTCTTTTTCTTTTTGCCGTATGCTACCAGCTCTTTTAATTTTTCCATAAATTTTGCTTTATCGAACTCCATTGACTGTCCATCCTTCCATAGCTTGTATATATTCTGTCCCTGCCCTGCGAAATTAAACACGCAGAACAGAAGATTCCAGGGTTTTTCTTTGGTATCCAGGCCTCCTTAAAAAGCGAAATCCGGAAGTTCCCCTGCTTTCCACCGCTCCAGGCTCTTTTTGTCCGCCATCAGCTTCTGCAGCGCCGCCATATCGGTCACATTCATATGTGCCGACTGATACGCAATGCTGTTTTCTTTCATATTGCAGATCACATCATGCAGCGCGCGCCGTTTTTCCTCCTCTGTCTCCAGCGGGATTCTGGCATTAAAAAGGCCTGCAACTTCTTTCTGCTCCTCGGAATCAACAAACTGATTCAAAAGCTTTGCCGGATTCACCCCGCCCTCGTGATACTGCAGCACAATCATCTCTGCAATCTGGCGGTAAAGAGGTGTGGTAAAATCCTCCGGCGTAATATATTTTTCCAGTTTTCCAATGAGCGCCGGATAAGAGGTCATCCATGTCAGCATCAGCTCTGTGCTTTTTCGACACCGCCCTCTTTCTCTTTTTTGTTTGCGGCTGTATTCCGCGGCTTGACACGCTCCGTCCTTCCGGCTCCTGATAGTGCCATCTGACCGACCTGCTTTCGCAGTACTTCGACGGCAATCCCGTATTTTCCTGCCACTGCCTCAAGATAACTGTTCCGCTCGATCTCATCCTCGATTGCAACGAGACGACGCACCGCCTCATGCAGGAAATCGGATTTGCCCTGCGGGTCGGCAAGGTCGAAATCGCGTTCCTTCATGCGGATCTCATACAAAACGCTGTTCTCCGCCTCTTCCAGACGTTTTTCGAACGCTTCGCAGCCCTCGTGCTGGATAAACTCATCCGGGTCCTTATACGGTCTCAAATTGACGACACGCGTTGTAAGACCAACCCCTTTGAGCATCGGAATCGCACGAAGCGCCGCTTTGACGCCTGCCTCATCGCTGTCATAGATCACAAGAACCTCGTCGGTATACCGTTTCATCAGCCCCGCCTGCAGCGATGTGAGTGCTGTTCCAAGAGAAGCTACCGCGTTATTGAATCCTGCCTGGTGCATGGAGATGACGTCCATATAGCCCTCGCAGATAATCAGATTTTTTCTCCGTGAAGAGCGCGCCAGATGCAGCCCGTAGAGATTGCGGCTCTTATCGAAAATCTTTGTCTCCGGCGAATTCAGGTATTTCGGCTTTCCATCCCCCATCACACGGCCTCCGAAGCCGATGACACGGCTGTTGGCATCCATGATCGGGTAAATGACACGGTTCCAGAACTTGTCCTGCATGCCATGCACCTCGTCCGCCAGAAAAAGGCCCGACTGACGCAGGATTTCATCGTCATACCCTTTTTCTTTTAAGAAACGGTACAGCAGGCTTCCATACTTATCTGAATAGCCAAGGCCGAATTTTCGAATCGTATCATCCGAAAGGCCGCGCCCCTTCAGGTAATCGTAGCCCTGCTTTCCGCGCTCGGTGTGGAGCTGGTAATAATAGAATTTCGCCGCCTGCTTATTGATCTCCAGCAGCGTATTCTTTAAATCCGCCTGCTCCTTTGCTTCTTTCGAATACTCCATCTGCGGAAGCTCCACCCCGGCCCGGTCGGCCAGAAATTTCAAGGCTTCCACAAACGTGAAGTTTTCGTATTCCATCAAAAATGTGAAAACATTTCCTCCGGCTCCGCATCCGAAGCAGTAATACATCTGCTTTCCTGGGCTGACGGAAAAGGAAGGGGACTTCTCATTGTGGAACGGGCAGAGCCCGAAGTAAGAGCTTCCTCTTCTTGTCAGCTTTACGTAGCCGGATATCACATCTACGATGTCATTTTTCATACGAATCTCTTCCACTAAATCATCGGAATATCGCATTTTTTCCTCCCTGTATCTAATAAACCGCCCAGGCTTTCGGCACGAACAGCTCCTCGTATTTGTGCATGGAATACTGATCGGTCATACCGGCAATGTAATCGCATACTACCTGTGTCTTGTCCTCGCCGCACCCGATCAGATTCCGGTACTCGCGGGACATCTGTTCCGGGTGCTCCTGGTAGTAGGTGTAGAGGGAAATCAGCATCTTCTTTGCCTTCTCCTCCTCTTTTTTCGCCTCCTGGTTGCGGTAGACGTTCGCGAACATCAACTCCCGCAGCATGCGCATTCCCTCGGCAATCTCCGCCGACTGGCGCACATACTCCGTTCCGCGGCTCTGCTCCACAATGTCGTGGATCAGCGTATTGAGCCGCTCGCGGCATGTATCGCCAAGGACGACGCGGATCGTAATCGGGATGTCATCCTCGCTTAAAATGCCGGCACGGATGGCATCGTCCATATCGTGGTGGATGTAGGCGATCTTGTCGCAGAGACGCACAACCTGTCCCTCCAGGGTCGACGGCTTTCCCGCCGTGCGGTGGTTCAGAATTCCATCCCGCACTTCCCAGGTCAGGTTCAGGCCCTGTCCTTCCTTTTCCAGAACCTCCACGACACGGACGCTCTGTTCCGCGTGGCGGAAGCCCCCGGGATGCACCGCATTGAGCGCCGCTTCCCCGGAATGGCCGAACGGCGTGTGTCCGAGATCGTGGCCGAGCGCAATGGCTTCGGTCAGATCCTCATTCAGATTCAGCGCCCGCGCAATCGTGCGGGCAATCTGGGACACCTCGAGTGTGTGCGTCAGGCGGGTCCGGTAATGATCGCCCTGCGCAGCAAGAAACACCTGTGTTTTGTCTTTCATCCTGCGAAAGGCTTTGGAGTGGAGAATCCGGTCCCGGTCTCTCTGGTAGACGGTGCGGATGTCACACTCCGGTTCATATCGGTCCCTTCCTCTGGAATTCCGGCTGTGCGCCGCATAAGGACTCAGCTTCTGAAATTCCCGTTCTTCAAACGATTCTCTCAAGTTCAAACGAAGACCACCTCTTTCCCGGTAATATGCCTGTAACAGTTCTTTTCATTGTCCTCCTATTTCCTATATTCGGTGCCCGATTCCGATTTCCTTTTTTATTTTTCAAATTTTTCAAATTTTTTCAAAAAAAGTGTTGACGGCTTACAACTCTGGTGCTATAATACATCTTGTCGTCAGCGAGATGACAAAAACTTAAAGAACATGCGGAAGTGCTGGAATTGGCAGACAGGCCAGACTAAGGATCTGGTGGTCATTGCGATCGTGTGGGTTCAAGTCCCATCTTCCGCAGAACGAAAACCCTTGTGCATGCAAGGGTTTTTTCCTGCTCAAAAAAATCAGAGGAAATTCCTTTCCGGATCCCTCTGATTTCTTATTTTTCTTTTTTTCAGAATTTTCTCTGCAATTTCTGTTTTTACAGGTTCGGTCTTACAATCTTCGGTGTATAGCCAGCCTCTTCCAGTGCTTTGACAATACGGTTCTTGTGATCGGTGCCGAATGCCTCCATTGTGATGCGGAGCTCTACTGCAGCACTTCTGTTCGTTGTGAAGAACTGGTTGTGGTCCAGTTTGATGACGTTTCCGTTCTCGTTTGCAATCACCTGGGAAACGCGTACCAGCTCGCCTGGTTTATCCGGCAGAAGAACGGATACAGTAAAGATACGGTCTCTCTGGATCAGTCCGTTCTGGATCACGGAAGACATGGTGATGACGTCCATATTTCCGCCGCTTAAGATCGAAACAATCTTTTTGCCCTTGACATCCAGATGCTTTAATGCAGCCACAGTCAGAAGACCGGAGTTCTCGACGATCATCTTGTGGTTTTCTACCATATCAAGGAATGCTACGATCAGCTCATCATCATCCACAGTAATGATCTCGTCCAGGTTCTGTCTTACATACGGGAAAATCTTGGTTCCCGGTGTCTGTACTGCAGTACCGTCTGCAATTGTGCTGACAGGAGATACGGTCGTTACCTCGCCTTTTTCAAAAGAAGCCTTCATACAGGCTGCTCCGGACGGCTCAACACCGATGACTTTGATGTTTGGTTTCAGCAGTTTTGCCAGTGTGGAAACACCGGTAGCCAGTCCGCCTCCTCCGATCGGAACAAGGATATAATCTACGAGCGGAAGCTCCTGAATCACTTCCATAGCGATGGTTCCCTGGCCGGTTGCAACGGTCAGATCATCGAACGGGTGAATAAAGGTATAGCCATGCTCTGCTGCAAGCTCGTATGCTTTTGCACATGCCTCATCGTACACATCTCCGTACAGAACAACCTCAGCGCCGTAGCTCTGGGTACGCTCTACTTTGATGAGCGGTGTGGTCGTCGGCATCACAATGACAGCCTTTGCACCGTAGCATTTTGCCGCATACGCAACGCCCTGTGCATGGTTTCCTGCCGATGCGGTGATCAGTCCTTTTGCGCGCTCCTCTTCACTTAAGGTGCTGATTTTGTAATAGGCACCGCGCAGCTTATAGGCGCCGGTCAGCTGCATATTTTCCGGTTTTAGTAGACTTTATTTCCCGTCTGCTCGCTGAAATATTTGCTGTAAACCAGTTTGGTCTCCTGTGTTACTTTTTTTACAATTTCAGACGCTTCCTCAAATTTCGGGAGTGTCAGCATTTCTTCTGCCATAGTCTTTTCTCCTTGTTGTCTTTTTAAGCATTCTCTTCGGATGTATGGAACAGTGCATTTACAAACTGGTCTGCATCAAATTTCTGCAGATCGTGGATGCTCTCGCCCACGCCGATGTATTTGACCGGAATATCAAGCTCGGACTGGATGGCAACGGCGATACCGCCCTTTGCAGTTCCGTCCAGCTTCGTCAGAATGATACCGGTGACATTTGCCACTTCCGCAAACTGTCTTGCCTGCTGCAGCGCATTCTGGCCCGTGGTACCATCCAGCACCACCAGCGTTTCCAGGTATGCCTCTGGGTACTCTTTTTCCAGAATCCGGTAAATCTTGTGGAGCTCTTCCATCAGGTTCTTCTTGTTGTGAAGTCTTCCTGCCGTATCACAGATCAGCACATCCGCATTTCTGGCTTTTGCCGCTGCGACTGCATCGTACACGATGGACGCCGGATCTGCTCCGTTCTGTCCGCCGATGATATCCACGCCGGCGCGGTGCGCCCACTCCGTGAGCTGCTCGCCTGCCGCTGCACGGAACGTATCTGCTGCCGCAAGAACAACCTTTTTGCCCTGATCCTTCAGAAGGCCGGCCAGCTTTCCGACGGAGGTCGTTTTTCCGACTCCATTGACACCGATCACCAGCACTACCGATTTCCGGTTTTCAAATTCATAGGCTGTATCGCCTACATCCATCTGTTTTTTGATGCTCTCGATCAGAAGCTGTTTGCACTCTGCCGGATCGGTAATGTGCTCTTCTGCCACCCGCTCTTTTAAGTGGTCAATAATTTTGGTCGTTGTATTGATGCCGATATCTCCCATGACGAGAATCTCCTCGATCTCCTCATAAAAATCGTCATCAATATTGGAATAGCCGCTGAAAATAGAATCAATTCCAGCTACAATGCTGTCTCGGGTCTTCGTCAGACCGTTGACAAGACGTTTGAAAAAGCCTACTTTCTCCTCCGCCATACCGTTCGCCTCCCTTTATCTTTTCTATCTTACTTCTTTCGTATTGTATCTTATTCGTTTCTATTTGTCCAGTTCTCCCTCGATCAAATCGACAGAAACAAGGGTAGAAACACCCTTCTCCTGCATCGTGATGCCGTACAGACGGTCTGCCGCCGTCATCGTACCGCGCCTGTGGGTGATGACGATGAACTGGGTATTTTTTGTCAGCTTATGCAGATACTGTGCAAAACGCGTTACGTTGGAATCGTCGAGCGCCGCCTCGATCTCGTCAAGTAAACAGAACGGGGACGGCTTTAAGTTCTGGATTGCAAAAAGCAGCGCAATCGCGGTCAGTGCCTTCTCGCCTCCGGAGAGCTGCATCATATTCTGCAGTTTCTTTCCCGGCGGCTGGGAAATGATGCGGATACCTGCCTCGAGTACATCCGTGTCCTCCTCGAGTTCCAGCGTTCCCTTTCCGCCGCCGAACAGCTGGCGGAACACGCGGTCAAACTCTTTCCGGATCTCCTCGAATTTTTCCGTGAACTGCTTGCGCATACCGGCATCCAGCTCATCGATGATGCCCTGCAGTGTCTCTGCCGCCTTGACAAGATCGGTGTGCTGTGCATCGAGAAAGGCGTGGCGCTCCGAAATCTCTTTGTACTCCTCAATCGCATTCACATTGACAGAGCCAAGCTTCCGGATCGCATCTTTTACTTCCAGCACACGCCGCTTTAATTCACTACGCTCCGGAATCTCCTCCATCTGGAACTCTCTTGCGTGGCCCGGTGTCACTTCGTACTCTTCCCAGAGATACGAGGTCTGTGCCTCTTTTGTCTCCTCCAGCTTTTCTTTCTGGCTGTTCAGACGGAAGCACTCTTTGTCCATCAGGGAAATCTGGTCGGAGAGCTGATCCCGCTTCTCGAAAAATTCTTTGTGATCTGCGCTTAATGCTTCTTTTTTCTCCTGCAGTTCCACAATCCGGCGGTCTTCCTCTTCTTTTGCCTGCACTGCTGCTGCAATCGTCTTCTGGATCTCCACGATGTCCTGCTGTTTCCTTTTGACATCGTCTTTTTCCTCCGCCGCTTTTTCCAGCATGGTGCGGCTTTCCGCTTCCAGTTTTCCCGTCTCTTCCTCAAGACGGCGGATGTTCTGGGCAAGGAATCCATCCTTCTGGGACAGATTTGCGTAATTTAACCGGATTTCTTCAAGATCCTTCGTATATTCTGCTTCCCGGCGGCGAAGCCCTGTAAGCGCCTCCTGTGCCTTCTGGATATTCTCCTGCAGCGTGCTTTCCCGCTCCACCGATTCCTGCATTTCCTGACCGATGACTTTCCGGTTCCGCTCAATCTCGGCGATCTGATTTTCAATCTCGAGACTCTCCTTCTGAAGCGCTTCAAAATCCAGACGGATTTCCGTCTTTTTCTCGCGCGCTTTTTCCAGATTCAGGCGCACCGTATTCTGCTCGATGTACTGCCGCTGCAGTTTTTCATTCAGCTCGGTGCGGAGATCACGGATTTCATTCCGCTTATTTTTCTTCTCTTCAAGTTCCTGCTGGATTTCCCGCAGTTCCTTCGCAAGACCCTGTACGCTCTTTTCGAGTTCCTCAATCTCACGCCGTCTTCCGAGCAGGTTGCTGTTGTTCCGGAACGAACCTCCTGTCATGGAACCGCCCGGGCTCAAGAGCTCGCCCTCGAGGGTTACCATGCGGAGCGTCTGACGGTATTTCCGCTGAATCACAATGGCATGGTCGATCGTGTCGACCACCAGCGTTCTTCCAAGCAGCTGTGCCACAAGGCCCTCATACACCGGGTCGTACGAAACAAGTGCATTTGCCACACCAAGCACACCGGTTTCTCTTGCCGCATCCTCATTCACCTGCGTTTTTTTCCCGCGCATACTGGTGAGCGGAAGGAACGTCGCACGGCCGAAATGGCCCCGTTTCAGGTATTCAATCAGGTATTTCGCCGTCGCCTCATTGTCGGTGACAATATTCTGAATGCTGCCGCCAAGTGCGGTCTCGATCGCCGTCTCGTACTTTTTCTCCGCCTGCAGAAGATCCGCCACAACGCCGTGGATGCCGGGATTCCGGTCTTTCTGCTCCATGACCTTCCGAATACTGTTTCCATAGCCGTCGTACCGCTCGGTGATGTTCTTTAAGGATTCGAGCCTTGACGCTTCTCTGTGGTAATTGGTCTGGCCGGCTTCCATCTCTTTCGTCTGGTTCGAGAGATCCGCCGTCAGCGCGGTAATCTTCTGATCTGCCTCCTGGTACTGCTGTTTCAGGCTGCTTACCGTCTCTTCGAGCGCTTCAAACGCGTTCTGCAGTTCTTCCATCTGCCCGTTCTGTTCGGACTCGCTCGTCTTTAAATGCAGCACCCTCTGGCTTAATTCTGCCTTTCGGATGCCGATCTGCTCGAGCATCGCATCGTAGCGCTGCATTTTTCCCTTCGTGGAACCCCGCTGGTTCAGAAGGCCGATGACTTCGCTCTTATCCTGTTCACTCTGCAGCTCGACTGCCTGGATCTGCCCCTGGCATTCCGAGAGAGCGGCCTCTTTCTCACTCTTTTCCGTCTCTGACGCAAGAAGTGCTTCATGAAGCCCGTCCTTTTCTGCCTGATATGTATTTTTTTCTGCCGTCTTTGTGCGGCTCTCCGCGCGGATCGCCTCCAGACGTTCTCTTAATGTGTCGCTGTTCCTCTCCGATGCACGAATCTGCTCATTCAACACCTCGATCTGGTTTTCGAGCTGCTGACGTTTCAGTGCATTCTCCCCCGCCTGATCGCGCGCAGAAAGAATCGTCTGGTCCAGTTTTTCCTGCTCCTGTTCCAGCTTTTCATACTCCTGCTTCGTATGCTCAAAAGCCTCTTTCGTGCTCTTTAACTGCTCTTCTGTAATCCGGTACCGGTCTTCTACTTTCGCGAGATCGTTCCGGATGCGCTCCATCTCGAGCAGAAACATATTGATATCGAGGAGCTTTAATTCCTCTTTCTTCTTTAAATAAATCTTTGCCGTCTCAGACTGGCGTTCCAGCGGCTCTAACTGCCTTGTCAGTTCCGAGAGAATGTCGTTGACGCGCACCAGATTCTGCTGCTCTTCCGCCAGCTTCTTTTCGGTCACGGCCTTCCTTCTCTTGAATTTGACAATTCCTGCCGCTTCGTCAAACAGCTCCCGGCGCTCTTCCGGCTTACCACTTAAAATCTTATCAATCTGACCCTGTCCGATGATGGAATAGCCTTCTTTTCCGATACCGGTATCGTAGAACAGCTCGTTGATGTCCTTTAACCGGCACGATGCGCCGTTCATCAGATACTCGCTCTCACCGGAGCGGTAGAGCCGTCTCGTCACCGTGACTTCCTCGAAATCGACATTCAGCTTGTGGTCGGAATTGTCGAGTGTAATTGCAACCGACGCGTAGCCGAGCGGCTTTCTCGTCTCGGTTCCGGAGAAAATAACATCCTGCATATTTCCGCCGCGGAGCTGCTTGGCGCTCTGTTCGCCGAGCACCCAGCGCACCGCATCGCCAACATTGCTCTTTCCACTGCCGTTCGGCCCTACAACGCCGGTAATACCGTCGTGGAACTGCAGAATGGTTTTGTTGGCAAACGACTTAAATCCCTGCATTTCAATGGATTTGAGATACATAATTCACCTACGCTTTTTTTCTGGCAAGAATTGCATCGTATGCCGCTGCCTGTTCTGCCGCTTTTTTCGTTCTGCCCTTTCCGGTACCGAGCGCTTTCTTTCCGACGCTGACCTGTGCCCAGAAGCTCTTGTCGTGATCCGGTCCCTCTTCTTTTAAGATGGTGTAAACAATCTCTTCATCCGTCTCACCCTGGATCAGCTCCTGCAGAATCGTTTTGCTGTCGTAGAAAAGCTGTTTGTGTTCGATATCGTTTAAGATATAGTTCAGAACGAACGCTTTTGCCGGTTCAAAGCCGCCGTCCAGGAAAATCGCACCGATCGTTGCCTCCATAGCATCCGAAACGATGGAATCGCGGTGACGGCCGCCGGTTGCCTCCTCGCCCTTTCCAAGGAGCAGAAAGCTGCCAAGGTCAATCTCACGGGCACAGAATGCCAGTGCCGGTTCACAGACGAGGCTGGCGCGTTTTTTCGTCATCTCGCCCTCCGGGAGACGCGGGAATGTCTTGTATAAAAATTCGCTGGATACAACTTCCAGCACGGCATCTCCTAAGAACTCCAGACGCTCGTTGCACTCCAGGCGCTCCATATGGTGCTCATTTGCGTAGGAAGAATGGCGCATCGCCATCTCCAGCAGTCCGAAATCCTGAAATTTATACTGGATCTTCTTTTCCAAATCCACGAGTTTATCAATATTATTCATAACCTGTTTTAAGCCTGTCCTTCCTCATAGTTACCGTTTGCAGGTGTTCTGCGGACGGTAACAAAGGGGCTGTCCTGTAGCAAACAGCCCCTTCGCCATTTTCTATTATTCTGCCAGTTTCTTTTTGATCGCTTCCACCGCATCCTCAACCGATACGATGTGCTCTGCTTCTTCTGCTTCGATCTGGATATCAAATTCTTCTTCAATTCCCATCACAATCTGAAATACATCCAGGGAATCCGCTCCCAGATCATCTGTAAAGGTTGTCTCCATGGTTACTTCATTCGGATCTACGTTTAATACATCCGCAATGATCTCCTGTAATTTCTCAAATTCCATCTTTCGCTGCCTCCCTGCTGCTCTTATAGTCTGCCAGATGCTCCTGCACTTTCTGCGGAATCTTCTCCTCGCTAAATGAAATGCACTGGAGAATGGAATTTTTAAATTCGTTGGCTTTTGAGCTTCCGTGCGTTTTTACAACGAGTCCTTTTAAGCCAAGCAGCGGTGCTCCGCCGTACTCACTGGCATCAAAAGACTTCAGTGTCTCTTTCAGCGCCGGTTTCACAAGAAGGGCTCCGATTTTACTGCGCAGAGATGTCATCATGCCCTGTTTTACCTTGGAAATCAGGGTCGCGCCGACGCCTCATACAGCTTTAAGATAACGTTTCCGACAAACGCCTCACAGACAACAACGTCTGCGGCTCCGTTTGGAATTTCTCTTGCTTCGATACTGCCGACAAAGTTGATATACGGGTTTTCTTTCAGAAGCGGATACGTCTCTTTGACGAGCGCGTTTCCTTTTTCTTCTTCCACACCGATATTCACGATTCCCACACGCGGATTTTTAATGCCGACAACGTGTTCCATATAGATGGAACCCATCATGGCAAACTGCACCAGATGGGACGGTCTTGCATCAACATTCGCACCGCAGTCGATCAGAAGGGATACACCGTCTTTCGTCGGGATCAGCGGAGCCAGCGGCGGGCGCTCTACGCCCTTGATGCGTCCTACGATCGTCTGTCCGCCGACCAGGACTGCTCCGGTGCTTCCGGAGGAGACAAACGCGTCTGCCTCTCCGCAGCGCACTTTTTTCATGCCGACAACGATCGAAGAATCTTTTTTGTGGCGGATCGCATTGACCGGCGGCTCTCCCGTCTCAATGATCTCGGTTGCCGGAACGATCTCAACCCGCTCCTTCGGGTACGTATATTTCTGCAGTTCTTTTTCGATGACATCCACCTGGCCGACCAGCTGGACTTTGACACGTTCATCTGCGTTTACGGCCTCAACGGCGCCTTTTACCGGCTCCACAGGCGCATAATCGCCGCCCATCGCGTCCACTGCAACTCTGACTAAGTCACTCATGTTTTTTCCTCTTTTCTCTTTTCTAAAGCGCGTTTGAAAACTCTTTTTCTTTCAAAAAACCGTTTTCAACCACGCTCTAAAAGCACTCATGCAAGTGCTGTATTAACTATACTAAACTCCTTTGCAAAAATCAAGCACAAATGCCCATCCGCGCTTTCTCCTGTATTCCAAAAAAGCGGGTGGATTTATCTTTCCAAAATCCACCCGCTCTGTTTTATCTTATTTTTCTTAAGAAACCTTGACTCCGCTCGAATTCATCTCATGACCGTCTATGGTTGTATTCCGTGCCATGACACCGGTATCCGGATCCAAATAATATTCCTCACCATCCTGCGTGAACCAGCCGGTCTGCATCTGACCGTTGTCCGCCAGATAATACCATTCTTCTCCGCTCCAGTACCATCCTGTCACCATGTATGAATTTTCATCAAACACGTACCAGTAGCCGTCGATATTCTGCCAGGTATTGGTTGCATAGCTTCCATCATTATTCTGATACTGCCATCCGTTTTCATTCTGAACCCATTTCCCTGCCGGAATTACCGTAACTTCTGTTACTGTACTCGTCGCCATGGAAACGGTATTTCCAACCGTGTTTGTTGCCACAACGTAATAGTAATCTTTGCCCTCCGCCGAAGTATCGACCTGGTATGTCACTTCTGTTGCGCCTTCAATCGGCGTTCCTCCGCCGTTGGAATTTACGTTGTTCTTATACCACTGATATGTTACTGTGCCTTCTCCCGTTATTCCTGCCTCACAAGTCAGCTTTCCAGATGTATTTCCAACGGGAATCTGCAGGCTCTCCACCGGATTTACCGAAAAAACCGGCTTTTCCAGATTGGCATCTACATGAACAGCATCGCTGTCCTCTTTTGAAATATCTACACTGGCCGAAGACGAAACCGTCGTCTCAGTTCCCATCATTTTATCCATCAGACTGTCTGTGGAACATCCTGAGAGGAATACTACACTGCACATGCATGCTGCCAGAAATATGATTCGTCTATTCTTCATATGCTTTGCACTCCTTTTTTATAATTGTTACGAAAATGTTGCAATATTGTTTCAATTCTCACCGAGACCATTATAGCACATCACGACACACCACGTCAAATCTTTTATATGACGCTTCCAGACAACCCGCAGAGACAACAAAAAAGCCCCCGGTGACGGGAGCCTTTTGCTGCATTGCACATCGGAACTGATTCCGATTTATGAATATTAGTCCATTGCAACGACTTCTTTTTTGTTGTAAGAACCACAAGCTTTGCAAACTCTGTGCGGCATCATAAGAGCACCACATTTGCTGCATTTTACAAGGTTCGGAGCAGACATTTTCCAGTTTGCTCTTCTCTTATCGCGTCTTGCTTTGGAAGATTTATTCTTAGGACAAATGGACATAGTTACACCTCCTTAAATTTGCTGAATATATCTTTGATTGCAGCCATTCGGGGGTCTAGCCCTGTGGTATCACAATCACAGGTCTGAATATTCAGATTCGCACCACAACGGCTGCAGATTCCTTTACAGTCATCTTTACACAGCACTCGAATCGGCCATTGGACTATGAGCTCATTACGAACCAGTTCTTCCACATCGAGCTCGTCTCCCTCCACAAACGAAGAGTCCTCTTCTTTTTTCTCGCGTTCTTCCTCTGACAGATTCAGATCAATCTGCAGATCGAACTCGAGCTGGAATGGAGTCGCTACCGGTGTCAGGCATCTTGCACATGGAATCTCCATTGTAAGGTCTGCGCTGCCGGTGATCGTGATCACACGATTGCCTTCATGCGTAAGGCCAAGGATAACAGGATGTTTTTCGATTACCCGATAGTCCTGCCCGCCGATCGAAAAAATTTCGGATGTAAGCGGAATTTCATACTTTTCGGACTTTCCGTCCTGCGCAAATAACTTGGTCAGACTGATTTTCATATTGTTCTCCTAATCACACTTTACCAATTATACCCGGGAAGGTAAGAATTGTCAACTGCTTTTTGAATTATTTTTTATTTTCCTTTTACTAACTCTACAGTCTCCTCGCAGATTGCGATTTCCTCGTTGGTCGGGATCACGCATGCTGTAATCTTGGAGCCTTCTTTGGTGATGATCTTCTCAACGCCGCGGCAGTTATTTGCCTCAGAATCGAATTCCAGACCCATGAACTCAAATGCTTTGCAGATGGTCTCACGAAGCGGAATAGCGTTCTCTCCAAGGCCTGCGGTGAAGGTGATCACATCTACGCCGCCCATAGCTGCGATGTAGGAACCGATGTATTTGATAATGCGGTAAGCGTATGCTTCCAGACAGTTGATGGCATCCTGATTACCTGCCTCTGCTGCTGCAGATACATCACGGTAATCGCTGGAGATGCCGGTCATGCCGAGCATACCGGATTTCTTGTTCAGAATGTTCAGAACCTCGGATACGGTCAGGTTCTCTTTGTTGCACAGATACTCAACAAAAGCCGGATCGATATCTCCGGAACGGGTTCCCATGATCACACCTTCGAGCGGGGTAAGGCCCATGGAGGTATCTACACATTTGCCGTTCTTTACAGCGGAAAGGGAAGCACCATTTCCCATATGGCATACGATGATCTTCAGATCGTTGTAGTCTTTGCCAAGGAACTCTGCGGTTCTCTTGGATACGAATTTATGAGAAGTTCCGTGGAAGCCGTATTTACGGATTGCGTATTTCTCATAGTACTCTTTCGGAATACCGTACATATATGCTTTCGGAGGCATGGTCTGATGGAATGCGGTATCAAATACTGCTACGTTCGGAACGCCCGGCATCAGTTTCATGCAGGCATTGATTCCCATCAGGTTTGCCGGATTGTGCAGAGGACCAAGGTCAGCGCACTCCTCGATAACTTTGATTACTTCGTCATCGATGATAACAGAGTTTGTGATCTTCATTCCGCCGTGCAGAACGCGGTGTCCGATGGCATCTACTTCTTCCAGGCTCTTGATGACGCCGCTCTTCTCGTTTACCAGAGCGTCCAGAACCATCTGGATTGCCTCTACGTGTGTCGGCATTGCTGCTTCTGTTACCTCTTTTTCGCCGTTCTTTGGCTCATAAACGAGGCGTCCGTCGATACCGATTCTCTCACAGAGTCCTTTTGCCAGGACGTCACGGTTATCGTAATTGATCAGCTGGAATTTCAGAGAGGAACTTCCGCAGTTTACTACTAATACGTTCATTTCTAAATTCTCCTATTTTAAAAGTCTTATTAAAACTTCTGGCCGGCCTGTTCTCCGCAGCCGGCCAGAAAACCGCTTGTAATTGGTTTTATTTCGTGCTTACTGTGCCTGGCACTGTACAGCAGTGATTGCTACAACACCAACGATATCCTCTGCGGAGCATCCACGGGACAGATCGTTGACTGGAGCTGCGATACCCTGCGTCATTGGGCCGTATGCTTCTGCTTTTGCCAGTCTCTGTACCAGTTTGTATCCGATGTTTCCGGCATCCAGATCCGGGAAGATCAGAACGTTTGCTTTTCCTGCTACTTTGCTGTCCGGAGCTTTGGATGCACCTACGCTCGGAACGATTGCTGCATCAAGCTGCAGCTCGCCGTCGAGAGCGAGATCCGGGTTTGCTTCTTTTGCAATTCTGGTAGCCTCAACAACTTTGTCTACATCAGCATGTTTTGCACTTCCTTTGGAGGAGTGGGAAAGCATAGCAACTCTTGGCTCGTTTCCGGTCAGCATGCGGTAGGACTCTGCGGAAGACTCTGCGATTGCAGCCAGCTCTTCCGGATTCGGGTTCTGGTTCAGACCACAGTCACCGAATACGAATACACCGTCATCGCCGTACTCGCAGTCCGGAACTACCATCAGGAAGAATGCGGATACGAGTTTTGTTCCTGGTTTGGTCTTTAAGATCTGCAGGCATGGACGTAAGGTGTTTGCGGTAGAATGGCAGGCACCGGAAACAAGTCCGTCTGCATCTCCCATTTTAACCATCATAACGCCATAATATGTATAGTCATTCAGGATGGTCTCTCTTGCTTTCTCCGGAGTCATGCCTTTCTTTGCACGAAGCTCTACCAGCTTATCTACATAAGCCTGTGTTTTCTCGTTTTTCTCTGGATCTACAATAGTAGCTTTGGAGACATCCAGTCCCTCGCTGCCTTTCTTTACTGCCTCTTCGCTTCCGATGATGATCAGATTTGCAAGGTCCTCTTTCAGGATCTGTGCAGCAGCCTCATATGTTCTTCTGTCTTCTGACTCTGGCAGTACAATTGTTTTTTTGTCTGCTTTTGCTCTTGCTTTAATTGTGTCAATAAATCCCATGATCTTTTGACTCCTTTCGATAAATTTACTCGATATTCTCATTGTAGTACGCTTTTTGCCCTTTCGCAAGTATAAAATTCAAAACAACTGGACAAAAAATCCAAAACGGAGGAATTCTTGCATTCCTTTTCTGTTTTTGTTACGATAGGGCTATGTGATCCGCGGTTCCTCTCTGTTTGGAATCGTGCTATTTTTTTCGAAAGAAGGTACGTTTTATGACCATTACCGCAGTCATTGCAGAATATAATCCTTTTCATAACGGCCATGCTTATCAGCTGGCAAAAGCCAGAGAACTGACCGGGGCGGACTATCTTGTCGTGATTATGAGCGGCGATTTCGTCCAGCGCGGCGCACCTGCCATTCTCGATCAGCACGACCGTGCGGAGCTGGCGCTTCTTGGCGGCGCGGACCTTGTGCTGCAGCTTCCGTGTCACTTTGCGCTCGGCAGTGCACAGCATTTCGCACGCGGGGCGGTATCGCTTCTTACTGCGCTTGGCTGTGTCGATTTTCTCTGCTTTGGCAGTGAATATGGAGACACGGCGCCGTTTCTGGAACTCGCTGATGTTCTGCTCCACGAGCCGGAGGAATACCGTGAGCTGCTCTCCGGTCTGCTTCGGAACGGACTTTCCTTCCCGACGGCGCGCGCACAGGCACTTTCCGCTTATTTTTCTGACAGCGCTTCCTTCTCTTCGCTTCCAAAAGAAGAACTTGATACCTTTTTAAAAGAACCAAACAATATTTTAGGCATTGAATATGTCCAGGCACTTCTGCTGTCACAAAGCCGCATTCGGCCGGTAACGATCCGCCGGGAGGGCAGCGGCTACCACGAAGGAGCGCTTTTCACACATGCACTCCCTTCTGCTACAGCAATGCGGAATCTTCTTTTTTCCAATCCGCATAAGGATCTGGAACTGTCCGCGCTCGCCTCCTGCATGCCAGAAGCGGTCTTTCACGCTTTTCAGAATGCCGTCGCATCTCATGGACTGTTGACCGCCGATGATTTCAGCCTGCTCCTCGCCGCACGGCTCCTCACGGAAACGAAGGAATCTCTCTCCTCCTGTCTCGACCTCTCGCCGGATCTTGCCAACCGCATCCTCCGCCAGCGCCACGCATGCTCCTCATTTTCAGAATTCGCCATGCAGCTTAAAACAAAGGAAATGACGTATACCCGCATCAGCCGTTCCCTGATGCATCTGCTTCTGAACCAGAAAACATTGTACCCGGCCGGCTATAACCGTGTTCTCGGTTTCCGAAAAAGTGCCGGTGCATTGTTAAAAGAGATTAGAAGACGTTCTTCTCTGCCGCTCATTGCCAAGGCAGCCGACGCCCCGCGGCTTCTTACCGGCGATGCACTTGCCGCCTTTGAGAGCGATATACAGGCCTCTCTTTTTTACGAGACTGTCCGTTCTCACAAAACAGGGACACCGTTCGTCCATGAATACACAAAAAAGCTGGTTCTGTTATAGAACCAGCTTTTTTCCAGCAGCAGCATCATCTGCTGCTGTGGAACTGTATAGTCCTCCACAAACAGGAAAACATTTTTTGTATCTGCACTTTCTCTTGTAAAGTCAAACTGCATGAAACGCATCTCACCATTCAGTATAAAATTGATCATAACATGATGCATGATGTGTTCTGCTGTTCCCTGTGTGATTGCTTCCATCGTCATCTGCTGTTTTATCCGATTAAGATCATCTATATTGCCAGATGCATAACGCATGAGTATCTTCAAAATCAATGTACAGGATTTCTATATAATGATTTTTAAGAGCTTTTTCATATATTGCAGCCTGAACCGCTTTCTCCAACAACTGAATTCCTCCTTGTTTTCTCATGTACTATTAATGCTTCATAGCACTCCCGCTATAAATTACTTTCATCAGTAATTCCACATCAACAGGCTTAGCAACATGTTCATTCATCCCTGCTTCTTTTGCCCTTATTCTGTCCTCCGTGAACGCATTTGCTGTCATTGCAATGATCGGTATTTTCTTTGCATCCTCTCTGTCCAGAGACCTAATCATCTTTGTAGCTTCATAACCATTCATGACCGGCATCATAATGTCCATAAGAATGACATCAAATTCACCAGGTTCACTATTTCTGAACAGTTCAACAGCTTCCTGACCATCCCATGTTTTTGTCACGTCGGCACCTTTTTTCTTTCAGGAAATCCTCTCTTAGCTGCCCGCCGTTTTCTGTTTCCATTTTAATATTTGTACTCATTTGTCTGGCACTTTCAATGGCACGGAGGAGACTTTTGGATTCCGAAGATTCATTATAATGGGTGTAGTGGAACACTGCACTTTCACATAGTTTACAATCTCCACCATTCTTTTCTCTGCTTCTGCTTTTTCTGCGTGGAAGAAATAAAACAGAGAGACTACAGCTACACAGATTCCTATCAGACCGCCGAGCAGCTGGATCCGTTTTTCTCCACCTCCAGATACTTCTGGGGATCATCCAGGTATTTTTCAATGATTTTCAGGGATGTGCCATCCAGACGCATCTCTTCCTGTGTCTGGCCCATCTGCTCACAGATTCCCCTGTCATCCTCTTTTGCAAAAGCAACGCCTATTCCGGTGATCATCAGAGGCTCTTCCAGGATACGGAAGCTTGCATCATAATCCTTCCTATACTGAACGATAGATTCCTCGTGTGCAGCAACCGCATCTACATATCCTTTTCCCAGAAACGTATAGATCAGCTCCCGGTGTCCCAGGATGATCAGATTTCCCAGCTTTGGGATCCTCTCATCCGTCCGGTTCAGAAAGATGCTTTCCGGTTTGGTTGTGGACTGGACAGCGGTAATCGTCAAGACGTCCTTCCATAGAAAAAACAGCCCATGATACAATCAATCTCGCCGCTCTCCACCAGTTCTTTTTTCTCCTCCCAGTTGATCTGGACAACCTTCACCTGTTATCCCATTCTTTTGAATGCTTCCGTAGCCAGTTCTACATCAATTCCTGTCGGTACACCATCCTCATTCAGATAATTGTATGGTGGATAGCTGTCGCTGCCGAGGGTAATAACAGGCTTTTCGGTTTCTTCTTTCGTGTTATCTGTGTTTTTGCACCCTGCCAGGGTGACTGCTAAATATCAAAAGTCCTAATAAAATTACTATAGTTCTTCTTAATTTCAATGAATGATTATGTTTTTGCGTTTACTACCCCTTTTTTGTCAGCAGTTTTGTGATCGCTCTTTTTAATCGCGGAATATCAATCGGCTTTCCAATATGTTCATTCATCCCGGCCTCCAGACATGCTTTCCGATCTTCCTCAAAAGCATTTGCCGTCATGGCAATGATTGGAATCTTTTTGGCATCTTCACGTTCCAGCATACGAATTGCTTTTGTTGCTTCCAGCCCATCCATGACCGGCATCATCACATCCATGATGATGACATCATACTCATCCAACCTGGAATTCTGAAATATTTCAAATGCCTCTTTTCCGTTTTTCGCTTCTGTAATGTTCAGATGCTCCTCCTCCAGGATTGCATGGCTATCTCCATATTAATGACATTATCTTCAACAAGAAGCACCCGTTTTCCTGACAGATCCATATCCTGTGAGTAGCTGTCCTTCTGTGAATCATTATTTTCAACCAAATAATCTATTTCAAATGGAACCGTAACCGTAAACGTGCTTCCTACATTTTCTTCGCTTTCCAGTTCTATCGTTCCACCCATCCGTTCAACAATATCTTTGACAATCGAAAGTCCCAGACCGGAGCCACTGAATGTTGTAGTTGACTGTTTGCCTTCCTGCGCAAAAGCATCAAACGCATGTTTTTGAAATTCTTCACTCATACCAAGACCGGTATCTGAACATACAAACTGAAAAACAGCTATATTCCCATCATCCGATAATTCTTCGCAATGAACATTCACTGTTCCATGAAAATGATTGTATTTAATCGCATTGGAAGAAAGATTCATTAAAACCCTGCTCAGATGTACCGGACTTCCAATCAAATATCTGTGGCGGATTGTGCTTGCTTCCACGCCGCCTTCAAATCTTACACCATTCTCATAAGCACTCATTGCAACAACTGTCAGATTATTCCTTAACAGTTCTGCCAGATCAAAGGATTTATGTTCCAACACAAGGGAACCGGATTCCAGTTTGCTGATATCCAGGACATTGTTGATCAGATTTTGCAGATAATCGGCGGACTGAAGTACCTTCTTCCTGCATTCCCTTAACTTGACCACATCATTGTTATATTTTTCAGCGATATGGATCATCCCCACAATTCCGTTTAGCGGTGTACGGATATCGTGGCTCATACGCCGGAGAAAGGCTGTTTTTGAAAGATTCGCGCGATGAGCATCTTCCATGCTTTCCTTAAACTGTTTCTGATACATGAGTTCCCGTGATTTTTCTTCCGTAATATCTCGTACGACATAAAGCACATCCACAGCGTTTCCATGTGCATCTCTGCTCTTTACAATAAATCTGGCCAGCCGCCATTCTCCGTTTACTCCCATAAATTCAATCGAAACAGAATTCGTATTACGAAGTCTCTCTGTCAATGTATCAAAGTCAAGAAACTCCCGGTATTTTTCTCTCTCTTCCTGGGCGGCAAATGCTGTTGGAAGTCTTTCCATAACATCATCAATTTTCCCCTTTTGTCCAAGGATTTTTTGCACAAGGTCATGGCCTTTCAAAAGCTCATATGTCCGCTCTTTAACATTGGCTTGTACGATTGTTACATACAACGTAGCAATTGCGGCAATAATCTCTGACCTCTTTGTCGCCTCATCAAGAGCCTTTTTCAACAGTACCGTACTTTTCAGATTTTCCCTCACACATCCAAGATGTCCGCCAACATCAGACAGCAGTGTAATGGAAATCTCATTCTGCCTCAAATCAGGATTATCTACCCCGATGAATCCATTCATCTGATGATTGGCATAAATCGGCACCGCAATCAAGGAACATATTTCCTGTGTTTTTAACAATTCATATTCTTCCGGTTCAGAATTTTTTGTCGCTTCCAGATCATGAATCACGATTACTTCCTTGTTTTCAAATCGTTTCACCCAGTTCGGCATCGAACTGACCGGGATTGCCTGAAGGTTATCTATCTCTGGTGCCACTCCATCGGCACACCATTCAAATGTATTGCTCAGACTGTCCTTCTGATCGGTTTCCCAGTCAAAAACATATACCCGGTCTGCCCCTGTATAGTTTCCAATCGCCTGCAACAAAGAGTGAATGATTTCTGACAGCTCCTGCTCATTTTCCACCTGATCCATAAGCGATATCTGATGCAGGATCGTGTCCATACTATGTAATTTTATTTGATAGAGTTCCTGAATCTCTTTTGTTTTCATTTTCTATCCCCCCCTGCAGTAAAACTATTATGGTTACGTCTGTGAAATAACACCGTAAGAAAGGATCCTGCTACGGCAGGATTCTCCGCCTAAACTTATGCAAAAAAACTGGTTTTATTATACTCTAACACTTTACTGCACACAAGAAAAACATTACCTTTAGCGTTAAAAGGTAAAAAAGAACAGCAACTGTGCCCGAAGTTCCAGTGATGTGTATCAAAAACGGAAATGGACTTTCGGCAGATATATTTTCTTCTGTTTCTCTGTCTTCAGGATCAGATGGAGGAACTGACAAAACAGACACAGACCCGCAATGATAAGATGCAGCTGATGATGGAACAGATCGTGCTGTCCAATAAGAGCAGCCAAAAAGAAAAAACAGATCGGCAAAAAGAATGAAAACAGCTTCCAGATGCCATATCCAGATGTTACCGCTTTGTGCCTGAAAAGTCGAAGTTGAGGAACATCATATTTTGGAGATCTGAAGATCGCAGGGTGCTGGGTACATTACAGGCGCAAGTTCCATGAGGCACTGGAGGTCATACCGAAAGATCTGAGGAAACAGTCTGTTTTGTACCTCATCATGAACCCGATCCGTGCGATTTACCGGGAGGAAGGAAAGCTTTCCGGTCTTTCATCAGACGAACGGACTGCCCATCGACTTTTACATAATAAATTCCGCTGATCCATTTAGATTCCTGCAGCGCTCCGTTCTTATCCATGTAATACCATTTTCCACCGATCTTCTGCCAGCCAGTCTGCATTTTGCCGTTTTTGTTCAAATAATACTTTGTGTTTTCTATGGCGGCCTTCACATGCACATCCGCAGAGGTATTGCTAGAACAACGGCTGCTATCGCTGAAGTTCCCCGTAATAATTCATTTTTTCTTACACTTTTTATGGGTTGCAAGTAAAATTATCAGTATGTAATATATCATACTATACATTCCTTAAAATTACTATTTTTATTTGCGCAGATGGTAAAAAAGCCGGCAGCGATCCTTTCCATTCAGGATCACTGCCGGCTTTTCAGCTTTCTCTTTAGTTTTTAAACGAATGAATCGGTGCCGGGATTCTTCCTGTTCTGTTGACGAATGCCTCGCAGGAGAAGTTGTTGACCGGCATGATCGGTGCATAGCCGAGGAGGCCGCCGAATTCTACGGTCTCGCCCACGCCTTTTCCGATGACCGGGATCAGGCGGACTGCCGTTGTTTTCTGGTTGACCATACCGATGGCAAGCTCATCTGCGATGATTCCGGAGATGGTCGATGCTTTCGTGTCTCCCGGGATGGCGATCATATCAAGACCTACGGAGCAGACACAGGTCATTGCCTCGAGTTTTTCAATGGTCAGTGCGCCGTCGTTGACTGCGTTGATCATACCCTGATCCTCAGAAACCGGGATGAATGCGCCGGAGAGACCGCCGACATAGGAAGATGCCATAACACCGCCCTTTTTCACCTGATCGTTCAGAAGCGCCAGCGCCGCTGTCGTTCCCGGTGCACCTGCGTGCTCGAGGCCGATCTCCTCAAGGATATCCGCAACGGAATCTCCGATCGCCGGAGTCGGTGCCAGGGAAAGGTCAATGATACCAAACGGAATGTTCAGCCGTTTCGAAGCCTCCTGTGCAACGAGCTGTCCGACACGCGTTACCTTAAACGCCGTCTTCTTGATCGTCTCGCAGAGTACCTCAAAGTTCTCGCCGCGTACTTTTTCCAGAGCATGTTTGACAACACCAGGACCGGAAACGCCGACATTGATGATGGCATCCGCCTCGGTTACGCCGTGGAAAGCGCCTGCCATGAACGGGTTGTCGTCCGGTGCATTGCAGAAAACAACGAGTTTTGCGCATCCAAGGCAGTTGTTCTCTTTGCTTGCCTCCGCCGTCTTCTTGATGATCTCACCCATCAGTTTGACAGCATCCATGTTGATACCGGTTTTAGTGGAGCCAAGGTTGATGGAGCTGCAGACAAAATCCGTCACAGCCAGTGCCTCGGGATAGAACGGATCAGAAGCTCATCTGCTGTCGTCATACCTTTGCTTACCAGAGCAGAATAGCCGCCGAGGAAATTGACGCCGACTTCTTTTGCCGCACGGTCCAGAGTCTGTGCAATCGTCACGAAATCCTCCGGCGTTCTGCAGGCTGCTGCGCCGACTAAGGCAATCGGGGTAACGGAAATTCTCTTGTTTACAATCGGAATACCGAACTCGCCCTCGATCTCCTCACCTACGGAAACCAGATTTCTGGCAGTCGTCGTGATTTTGTCGTAGATTTTGCGGTTCAGCTTGTCAAGATGGAGTCGATACAGTCCATAAGACTGATTCCAAGGGTAATGGTACGAACGTCCAGATTCTCTTTTTCGATCATCTCGTTCGTTTCCTTTACTTCAAACAGATTTATCATGTCGTTTTTCTCCTTCGCTTTAGATACGGTGCATCATATTGAAAATATCTTCATGCTGGCAGCGGATGACAACGCCGATGGAACTTCCAAGCTCCTCCAGATCTTTTGCAAGCTCTGCGTTGGATTTCTCGCTCTTGGAGACATCCGTTACCATCATCATGTTGAAATATCCTTGCACAATCGTCTGAGAAATGTCTTCGATGTTTACCTGGTTCTCTGCCAGATAATTACATACCTTTGCGATAATGCCAACGGTGTCCTTGCCTACGACAGTGATAATTGTCTTCTTCATGTTTCCATTCTCCTTTTTCTGGTTTTATGTCAAAGCCCCGGAAAAACCGGTAATGGCGGCCTTGCGAAAAACATGGTATGTAGCTTTATACTTCTATTAATGGTGATACTTCGCTTCTTTTTGCGACAGCCAAGTGAAAATCGCCCGAGCGGTACGGATTATCGCCCGTTGTGACCTCGCAGGCCACGGTTTCAAAGGCCAGTGCCTCGTAATTATTTTCCTTGCTCAGATGGCCGAGCAGCACTTCCTGCAGATTGTCGTGCAGAATCTCGCAGAGGAGATGGCCTGCCGCCAGGTTTGATAAATGGCCTTTCGCCCCGGCGATCCGCTGTTTTAACGGATACGGGTACGGTCCGACCGCAAGCATGTTCTCGTCGTGATTTGCCTCTAACAAAACGGCATCCAGCCCGGTCAGATTCTGAACCGTGTAATCGCTGTAAACGCCAAGATCCGTCGCAATCGCAATCGATTTCCCGCCGGATTCCATGCGGTAGCCGACCGGCTCTGCCGCATCGTGGGAGATCGTAAACGGATGTACGGCGATATCACCCAGCGTAAACGTGTCATCCGCGTGAATCGTGTGGAAAATCCCCTCCGGGAACTTTCCAAGGCTCTTCGTCTGCTGCATCGCCTGAATTGTTCCATCCGTTGCGTAAATCGGAATACCATACCGGCGCGCCAGCACGCCAAGGCCCTGGATATGATCGGAATGCTCATGTGTCACGAGAATGCCGTCCAGCTCCTTCGCGCTGCGATCGAGAACAGCCAGCCCCGCCTCCACGCGCTTTCCGCTGATGCCCGCATCGATCAGAAGGCTTGTGGTCTCGCTTCCCGCGAAAATGCAGTTTCCGCTCGAACCACTTGCAATACTACAAAGTTTCATATTTTTTCATCCTATGGTCTAACTGTTTTTTTGTTTCCTCAAAATCGCCGCTGTTGTCGATTTCAAAATCGCAGTGGCTGCTGAATTCATCCTCGGAAAGCTGATTTGCCATGATTTCGCGAACTTTCTTCTCGGAATAGCCGCGTCCTTCGATCAATCGCTCCTTCCGGACTTCTTCATCCGCATAAATATACCACAGTTCATCACAAATTTCATCATATTTTTCTTCGATTAAGAGTGCGGCCTCCACAAAGACGTATTCCGTCCCTGCTTTTTCCGCGGCTGCAATGGCTTTTTTGATATACCGTTTTACCGCCGGATGAACGATCGAATTCAGGGCTTTTAACTTTTCTTCGTCCTGAAAAACGATCTCAGCAATCCGTTTCCGGTCAAGTTCGCCGGTCTCTGTGGTGATCTGTCTGCCGAACAGCTTCACAATCTCTCCATAGCATTCGCCGCCCGGCAGCATCACAAGGTAACCTGCCTCGTCCGCCTGGATCACCGTTGCATCATAATTCTGTCCAAGGTACGTGAGCACTTCGCTTTTTCCAGCGCCCACGCCGCCTGTAATTCCAAAAACTTTCATTCTTTTGTATCCTTTCGCTCCTGGTATGAGTGCGCTATTTCGCCTCGTACCAGTTGTTTCCTGTGTGCATATCGATCTCGAGTTTGACAGCCAGATGTGCTGCCCCGGTCATCTCCTCTTCCAGGATCTGTTCTGCCTTTTCGAGCTCGTCTTCCGGCACTTCCAGCAGCAGCTCATCGTGTACCTGAAGAAGAAGTCTGGTCTTTAACTGCTCCTCTTTCAGCCGTTTCGCCACGCGGATCATCGCTATTTTAATAATATCCGCCGCCGTTCCCTGGATCGGCGCATTCATCGCAACGCGCTCGCCGAATGACCGCTGCATAAAGTTGCTCGATTTCAGCTCCGGCATCGGCCGTCTGCGTCCGAACATCGTCACGGAATAGCCTTTCTCTTTGGCATCCTCTACGCAGCGGTTCAAAAACTCATGAATACCCGGATACGTCTCGAAATACTGCTGGATATAGGCCTCTGCCTCTTTCCGGCTGATGCCGAGATCCTGGCCCAGACCGAACGAACTGATGCCGTATACGATACCGAAGTTGACCGCCTTCGCATTTCTTCTCTGCAGCGGTGTTACCTCTTCAAGCGGCACATGGAACACTTTCGATGCCGTCATGCGGTGGATATCCTCCGCCTCGCGGTACGCCTCGATCAGGTTTTCATCGCCCGACATATGGGCCAGCACGCGGAGCTCAATCTGGGAATAGTCGGCATCCAGAAAGACACAGCCAGGCTTTGGCACGAAGGCTTTCCGGATCAGACGGCCAAGCTCCATCCGCACCGGAATGTTCTGCAGATTCGGATCAGTACTGCTGATGCGGCCGGTCGCGGTAATTGTCTGGTTAAATGTCGAATGGATTCTTCCATCTTTCCCGATCACGGCCTGCAGACCGTCGGCGTACGTCGATTTCAGTTTGGCAAGCTGGCGGTACTCCAGAATATCGGCAACGAGTTTGTGATCCGGTGCGAGCTTTTCGAGCACATCGGCGGCGGTGGAATAACCCGTCTTGGTCTTTTTGCCGCCCGGAAGCTGCAGCTTTTCAAACAGAATCACGCCGAGCTGCTTCGGGGAATTGATGTTGAACTCCTCGCCGGCCTCCTCGTAGATCTGTGCCTCCAGCTCTCTGATCCGCTCCGCCAGCTCAGCTCCGTAAACGGAAAGTGCTTCTTTTTCTGCGGCGATTCCATCCGCTTCCATCTGACGGAGCGTAAACACCAGCGGAATCTCCACATTCCGGTACAGATCCCACATGCCCTGCTCCTTCAGCAGCTTTTCCATGTTTTCCTGTGCGGCAAATACAGCATACGCCTGATAACCTGCATACGACTCCTGCTGTTCCGGCGTCATCTTTCCTGCGGCCGGAATCTTGCTTCCGCCGAAGATCTCTTCCACTGCCGGCACATAGCGGTGTACGTACTCTTTTACGATATCATCGTACGAATACTGTGATTTCAATGGATTTAATAAATACGCGGCAATTCCGGCATCAAACAGATGGGCTTCATCGGCGTCCGGCATATCCTTCAGAAATTCTTTTCCGTCCATGACGCAGAAAACCGAAATCTGCTTCTGCAGCTCAGTCAATTTTTCTTTTAAATAATCTCCGGTCAGGAAACCTTCTGCTGGGAAGTAAACAACATCCGGCTCTCCGCTTCCATACGCAACTGCCATACCGACAAGTGAACGGCTCCGATCTGCCATCGGTCCGTCCTTCGGGGTTTCTTCTGTCAGAAGAGCGGCTCCTGCCTTCTCCTCCTTCGCGATGGTTTCAAAGAGTTCTTCCGCCTCGGAAAAATCCGTTACGGTGCGCAGAAAGACGGCATCCTCTGGTTCTGCATTCGTCTCCTCGAAGCGGCCCAGCAGGTTCTTAAACTCCAGACGTTTGAACATCTCATACGCTTTTGGTGTATAAAAATTCGAGAGTGCCGCTTTTTCACGGTCGAGCTCCACCGGCGCATCGGTATCAATCGTTGCAAGTTTTTTGCTTAATTCCGCCAGATCATAATGATCACGCATCGCTTCTTTTGCCTTGTTCGGTTTGATCTCCTCGAAATGTGCATGCGCATTTTCCAGTGTCTCGTACTGCAGCAGGATTTTCGTCGCGGTTTTCTCGCCGACACCCGGCAGACCCGGGATATTGTCTGCGGTATCGCCCATCAGCGCTTTCAGATCGATGATCTGTTTCGGGAGAAGACTGTATTTTTCCAGCACCTCTGCCGTGTGGTAATTTTCAATCGTCGTCACACGCTTTACGGTCTTTGGAATCCGGATCAGAATGTGGTCCGTTGCAAGCTGCAGCAGGTCGCGGTCTCCGGATACGATCGTAACTTCCATCCCTTCCGCCTCGCATTTGCGGCCGAGCGTTCCTAAGATATCATCCGCCTCATAGCCCTCTTTTGTGACAATCTCAATGTCCATTGCTGCGAGCACTTCCTGGATCACCGGGACCTGTTCGCGCAATTCCTGCGGCATCGGCTTTCTCGTTCCCTTGTACTGGTCATACATTTTGTGACGGAATGTCGGTGCATGGAGGTCAAACGCCACGGCAAGATACTGCGGCTGCTCCTCATCGAGAATTTTAAACAGAATATTCAGGAATCCATATACGGCGTTCGTGTGCAGTCCTTCTGCATTGGACAGATCCGGTACGCCGTAAAAAGCCCGGTTCAGAATACTGTGTCCGTCCAGTAATACGATTTTATCACTCATAATAATCCTTTCAGCCAGGGTAATTCTATCACTTCAAAATAGTGCAGAGCCAGGAGCACCAGAAACAGAACGAGAATCAGCATCAGCACCCGGAAAAACGTATCTTTGTACCGGCGGTGTCTCGCTTCTTCCTCTTTTTTCTCCAGATCGCGTTCCAGAAGTCCTGTCAGATTGTAGGAATCGGGCGCGTCATCCTCGAAATATGCCATCGCACGGTTCACAATAAAATATGTCTCCAGTTCCTCGTGGCATGTATGGCATTTCCGGATATGGGAAATAAACGGTTCCATCTCTTTCTCCGGCATATTTCCCTGCACGTATGGCTGTATTAATTTTTCTGCTTCTTTACAGTCCATAAAATCCTGCTCTCCTTTTGTATCCGGCCAGTGTTTTCCTCTGGCCATTTTTTCTGCTATCTACCATCATACACTATTTTCTCATAATTTAAAAGAGACAACCCGCCGAAAATGGGTTGTCTCTTGTTCTCTTATAAGATAACTGTTTTCTAGTGGATTTCCATTATGCACGGACAATGTTCGGGGTCTCTTTTCCTGCCTCGAAATCCAGTGCATTCTGCAGTGTGGTCTCTGCAATCGCACGCAGTGCTTCCTCGGTGAAGAATCCCTGATGTGAAGTGATCATAACGTTCGGGAAGGACAGGAGACGTGCTGTGGTGGAGTGCTCCAGAATCTCATCGGAACGGTCCTCGAATACGTTCGGGGTTTCCTCCTCGTATACGTCAAGGCCGACGCCGAAGAATTTTCTTGCACGGATTCCCTCGATCAGGTCGTCTGTCTTTACCAGACCTCCGCGGGACGTATTGACCAGGATCACGCCGTCTTTCATCTTTTTGATGCTCTCGCGGTTGATCATGTGGTATGTGCTGTCCATCAGCGGGCAGTGCAGGGAGATCAGATCACTCTGTGCCAGCAGTTCATCAAGAGTTACGTACGTAACAAAATCTTTTAAGGATTCATTCTGGTATACATCGTAAGCAATAACTTTCATGCCGAAACCGCGGCAGATTCTTGCCATAGCCGCACCGATTTTTCCGGTTCCGACGATTCCGGCGGTCTTCTGATAGAAGTTAAATCCCATCAGTCCGCCCAGGCTGAAGTCGTTTTCTCTTACTTTCGTATATGCTTTGTGCATGTGGCGGTTGACCGTCATGGCCAGTGTCATCGCATGCTCAGCTACAGCCTCCGGGGAGTAACCCGGTACACGGCGTACATCAATGCCGTATTTTGCAGCTGTCTTTAAATCTACGTTGTTGAAGCCTGCGCAACGCATCAGGATCAGCTTGACGCCTGCCTCATGCAGTGCTTCTACGGTTTTTGTTCCGACATCGGAGTTTACGAAGGCGCACACGGCATCGTAGCCCTTTGCCAGGGAAGCGGTTCTTGCAGCAAGGCCGGTTTTTAAATATTCCACTTCAATTTCTGGAAACTGCTCTTTGGTTCGGTCGAAAGATTCTCTGTCGTAGCTCTGGGTATCGTAAAATAAAATTTTCATAATGTTTTTCCTCCTCGCTTTGCGGTCATCTTATTGTTCCCGCTTACAGGTATTACTATACTTCATTGTTAAAACTTTGTCAATGTATTATTTGTTAAAATTTTATCAATTAGTAAATTTATTTTCAACATCTTTCACAACAGTACAAATTTACTGGATCACCTCGTCCAGGAACCGGGACGGCTCGACTTTCTTTTCAAACCGTTCCTCCACGTAACAGAGCGTCAGCTCTTTCCGGGCGCGCGTCATTCCGACGTAGAACATCCGCCGCTCCTCCTCGATCGCCTCCGCAAGGACTGCTTTCTGATACGGCATTACACCCTCGTTGACGTCAAGAAGATAGACCTTGTCGTACTCGAGTCCCTTGACGCTGTGCAGGGTGGAAACCATAACTCCTTCCGCACTCTCTGCGCGCTGCTTCTGTTTTTCCTTCATCTTCTGCTGGTATTCCTCAATATGTGCAAACCAGCCCTCGATGCTTTTCTGGGTCTTTGCCGCCTCCTGCAGCTCGTCCAAAACGGAAATCAGATCATCCTCTTTCAGATGGCGGTATGCAGCATATTCCTTCACATACTGTTCATAGCCGATCGCATAGCGGATGTAATTGACCGCGCCGAACGGCGATAAATGCGTCAGTGTCGTGATATCCTGCTCCAGTTTGCGGATCCGCTGGCACATCCAGTCTTTTTCTTCGTAATATTCCAGAAGTGCATCGAACGAAACAGTCGCCTCCTCAAAGGCATCCCGCGACAGATAACGGTTCGGGCGGTTGGCAATCTTTAAAAACTCGCCGCGCTTCCGGCTTCCCATCGCAAGATTCAGATACGTCAGCAGATCTTTCGCAATCCAGTGGTCATAGAGATCCGGCAGGGCATCCCGCATCTGGAACGGGATCTGTGCTTCCATCAGTTCCTCTACTGCTGTCCGGCAGCCAAGATTCGTGCGGAACAAAAGCGCCATCTCTTCATACGGACAGCCGTTTTTCTCCGCCTCCCGCAGCTCCTCGGCAACGGCACGCATCTCCTCGCGCGGGTTCTTATATCCCCGGATTGCAACCGGAGCGCCTTTCTCGTTGTCGGTGGAAATCGCCTTTTCATACCGCTTTTTGTTGTGGTGGATCAGGCATTGGGACCGCTTCACGATAAATTCCGTACTACGGTAATTTTTATCGAGCACTACCTGCGCCGCGCCCGGGTAATCTTTCGGAAAATTCAGCATGATCTCCGGCTTGGCCCCGCGGAACTGATAAATCGACTGATCGTCATCCCCGACAATAAAGAGGTTATTTTCCGGCAGCGCCAGCATCCGCACAATCTCATACTGCACGGGGCTGATGTCCTGAAACTCGTCAATCAGGATATACTGAAATTTCTGCTGCCAGGCGCAAAGGACCTCCGGCCGCTCCAGAAAGAGACGTTTGCACTGCACCATCAGATCGTCGAAATCGAGTTTTTTGTTCTCCTTCCGCCATTTCTCATACGCCTCATAGATTTCGCGAAATTTTTCCTGCGGCATACAGGCGGAATAGTAATGTTCCAGCGGGATCTGATTGTTCTTCACAGTGCTGATTTCGCGCGCCAGATTTTCCTCGAGATCCTCTTCCTCCAGGTCTCTGGCATAGTGGTTGACCAGCTCGCGCATCAGCCGCTTTTTCTCTTCCTCGCTTAAAATATTGTTGCCGGACATGCGATACGTATGGCGCAGAATCGCGTAGAATACCCCGTGGAACGTTCCAAAGGTGACCTGGGTACTCGTCTTTCCCATCGCCTTCAAATACCGCTCCTTCATCTCTTTTGCCGCCACACGCGTAAATGTTACGACAAGAATACGAGAGGCGGAAATGCCGCTCGTTACAAGCTGGCAGGTCCGCCCCGTAATCACTGCGGTTTTCCCCGACCCCGGTCCGGCAAGGACCATCATGGGGCCGGTGGTATGCATCACCGCTTTTTTCTGTGAATTATTATATATCATTTGGATAATTTCTCAATCGCTTTGTCGATGCGGGCAAGAGACTCCTCTTTTCCCAGAACCTCAAGGATTTCCGTTGCGCCGGCCGGTGTCATCTGTTTTCCGGAAAGAGCGGTACGGATCGGCCACATAATATAACCGGTCTTGTATCCTTTTTCTTTTCCGAATGCGCTGAGCATCTCAAAGAGAGCATCATTGCTGAAATCTTCCTGCGCTGCCAGCAGCGGTTTTACTTCCTGAAGAAGTGCAAGGGAGGTCTCCTCGTTTGTCTTCATCTTTTTGTGAGTGTACATCGAAGCGTCGTATTCCGGAACTTCCTCGAAGAAGTCGATGAGGTCTGCAATATCCGGGAATACTTCGATTCTTGTTTTTACCATGGCTGCAATTTTCTTAAAATCGAGCGGACGGTGGATTGTCTTCTGGATATACGGAAGCGCCATCTCATAGAACTTCTCGTCGTCCATTGCCTTCATGTACTCGCCGTTCATCCAGCGGAGTTTTGTCATATCGAAAACGGCCGGAGATTTGCTGATGTGGTGGTAATCGAAGATTTTTACCAGCTCCTCGAGAGAATAGATCTCGCGGTTTCCTTCCGGGCTCCATCCAAGAAGGGCTACGAAGTTGACAATGGCATCTTTTAAGAAGCCCTGATCGATCAGGTCTTCATAAGAAGAATGGCCGCAGCGTTTGGACAGCTTCTGATGCTCCTCGTTGGTGATCAGCGGACAGTGTACGTAAACCGGAACTTCCCAGCCGAATGCCTCGTAAATACGGTTGTATTTCGGGGATGAGGACAGATACTCATTACCGCGGACAACGTGGGTTACACCCATCAGATGGTCGTCGATGACGTTTGCGAAGTTGTAGGTCGGATATCCGTCGGATTTGATCAGGATCAGGTCTTCCAGCTCCTCGTTGTTTACGGTGATGTCTCCGTAGATCTCATCGTGGAAGGTTGTGGTTCCTTCGGTCGGCATATTGAAACGGATGACGTACGGTTTGCCGGCTGCCAGATTGGCCTCTACTTCCTCTTTGGAAAGACCAAGGCAGTGTTTGTCGTAGATCGAGATTTCTTTTCCGCCTACGTTACGCTTGCACTGGCTCAGGCGCTCTGCGTCACAGAAGCAGTAATAAGCGTCACCCTGCTCTACCAGCTGTTTTGCGTATTTCAGGTACAGACCTGCTGCATTACGCTCGCTCTGTACGTACGGGCCGCAGCCGCCGTCTTTGTCCGGTCCCTCGTCGTGTACCAGGCCGGTCTCTTTTAAGGTACGGTAGATGATATCAAGTGCGCCTTCCTGAAAACGCTCCTGGTCGGTATCCTCGATACGGAGCATAAAGGTTCCGTCATCGTGTTTTGCGATCAGATACGCATACAGGGCAGTACGCAGATTTCCTACATGCATCCGGCCTGTCGGGCTCGGTGCAAATCTTGTTTTTACATTGCTCATTTTTCTTTTCTCCTGATTTCTGGTTTTTCTGGAACAATCCTTTTGTCTGTTCCCTTCCACCATTTATTTAGAATGGAAAACAGCCCGGCGTTTCTTCCGAGCTGCACCATCCTTCCACTTTTGCCAGCGGCAATGCTCTTTTTCAGACCTCTACGCCGTGCTGTTTCAAATATTCCATAAAGTCGCCGACGGTAGAAAGGTCTGTCAGTTCGTCGGTGTCGATTTCAATTCCGTACTCGTCTTCTAATGCCATAACCATCTCGTAGAGATCCAGGGAATCTGCACCCAGGTCATCTTTAAAAGAGGTATCTTCGTTGATGCTGTCTGCATCACAGTTGAGCTGTTCTACTAAAATTTCTTTTATCTTTTCTAACATTGTTCTGCTCCTTCCTGCCTCTACCCGGCAGCCAGTATTTCTTTCGAAAAAAGTGTATCTGTTATTCCGGCATTTGTCAATAGATTTTTCTACTTTTACTGTTCTTCCGCCTGTGCCTCTCCTTCTCCGCTCTTTCCATCCTGGAACACAATAAAGCGGGAGACGCACAGGGCAATGCCGATTTCCGTCAGGATAAAGAGCACCGATGTTCCTCCGTAACTGATAAATGGAAGGGTAATTCCCGTTGCCGGCATCAGTTTCAGAACAACGCACAGGTTCAGAATAACCTGAATGGAAATATGTGCAAAAACGCCGCTCACCATCAGCATTCCATACGCGTCCGGCGCATTCTGTGCAACCACAAACAGACGGTACAGCAGGTAGCCAAACAGCAGCAATACAAGAATCGCGCCAAATATTCCAAGCTCCTCGCAGATGATCGAGAAGATCATATCGTTCTGTGCTTCCGGAATTGTTGTAATCTTCTGCGTACTGTTGCCAAGTCCTTTTCCGAGAAATCCACCGGATCCAATCGCATAAAGTCCCTGCAGAATCTGATAGCTGCCTCCGGAAAGCCATTCATAGATACGATTCGACCGGAAGTCACCGCCTATTCTTTCAAAGATCTGCAGATTATTTTTTAAAATGATAATCGCAAAAACGCCAATTACCGCCGCGCCCGGAATCACACGCGCATAAAATTTTACCTCCGGGTCCGCCAGAAACAAAATGACGCAGGCGATGAGTCCCAGAATAATGGCGGTACTCAGGTTGTCCGTCAGAATCCACGCAGCCAGCGCCTGCAGCACGCCAAGTCCGAGGACAATTGCTTTTGCGCGGATGGTACGCATATTTTTTCCCATCTTCAGGATAATGTATGGCAAATACAGAATCAGCCCCAGCTTTCCAATCTCCGCAGGCTGAAGACTGCCACCGCCGATCCGGAGCCATCTTCTCGCCCCGTAGGCTTCATAACCAAGCGGCGTAAACCTTACCGCTGCCATCAGAAGGAGACTTCCCCAGTATACCAGTGCTGCAATCCGCTGGAACCATACACTATGATAATCTACAAACTTCGACAATATCACAATCCCCACCAGAACAATAGCAGAAAGCCCCGCCTGATGCGTGAAATAATACATATCATTTCCCTTGAATGTACTGGCCGCCTCGTAGGCACTCGCGCTGTACAGCATAATCAGTCCGAAGCTGACCAGCAAAATAGTGCAGACCAGCAGGTTATAATCATAAAAATCCGAAGGAAGTTTTTTCTTCCTCTTTTTCTTCTTTTCTTTCTTCTGGGATGGCATGTTTACTTTCTCTGCCATGAAGTTTCCACCTCCATTGTTTTCCTCCATTTATTTCAGTGCATAGCCAAGCAGGCTGACAAAGCCCGGATTTCGGTCGGTCGTTCCGAGGATAACCTTACGCACCAGCTCCGGATCGTCCGTGATAATGTTGTCCACGCCGCAGTTGACCATCCGCTGCATATCTCCCTGATAATTCAGCGTCCAGGCACAGACTTCTTTACCAAGACTGTGCGCATGCTCTACAAAGCTTTCTGTGATGTACGTATATTTTACAGAAAAGAAGTCCGCCGCGTCCATATCCTCCAGGCCTCCGTACGACATTTTCATCGTATACCCGGTCTTGATATCCGGATTGATTTTCTTTGCCTGCCTGAGGAAATTGTAGTTCATGGAAGTCAGCACACACTGATCCACAAAGTCATTGTCCTCGATGATTTTCACCACTTTTTTGACAATATTCTGGTTGTGGCCGTTGTATTTTACTTCGATATTCAGGTTGATTTTTCCTTTCGCGTACGCGATGACTTCTTCCAGCTTCGGAATCTGCTCGCCGCGGAATTTTTTGTTGAATCGTACACCGGCATCGAGCTGGCTGATTTCATCGTAGGTCAGGGTCCAGATGCTGGCATTCAGACCGGTTGTCCGCTTCAGATTTGTGTCGTGCATAAGGACAATCTCACCATCACTCGTCTCCTGTACATCGATCTCCGCGTAATCCGACATGCTGTCCACTGCATATTTGATCGCGCTCATCGTATTTTCCGGTGCTTTTCTGGCTCCGCCCCGGTGCGCTGACACCGAAATATACTGGGAGGAAGCCGTTGCCTCTGCACGTGTTGCGCGCATGGCATATACAAGATAAACCGTTTCTCCCGCCAGCATGGCGATCGTGAGAACCACCGCCGTTACCGGACCGCAGAAGGTGCGTACCAGCTTCGAGCTCGGCTTTTTCGTTGTCCGGCTCTTCTGGTAGCCTTTCGGGAGGAACGGATAAAAATCAGATACAGATACGTAATGCTTCCGACAAGGCCGAACGCTCCGCCGATCAGGCTCATCGTCGATTTGACCCAGTCACCGTAGACGATGACGGTACTGACAACGGTAGACGGCGTTTTCACCAGCTTTGCATAGGCAACGACAGCCGTTCCGAAAATCAGATACAGAACCCACGTAATCAGAAAAATCATCACCTGGAAAAAGACGTTGATGCCAAGCTCACGCAGCACGCGTTTTTCCAGTGTCTGGCGCACCCGCAGATGGGTATTTTTCTCTTTTTCCGTCATCATGCACCGGAACGGGATGGTGTAGGAAAACACAAACGAGAACGCGACAAGCAGAATCGTCAGCACCACCGGGATCCAGTATGCCGGGAAGGCATTGAAAATCTTCGTCAGGGAAACCTGAAGCAGTTTCATACTGCGGATGGCGCTGTAGCTGCTGTGCAGCCAAAGGTACGGGAAGCTCGCTACCATGTATAAAAACCAGGTCCACGGGCGGGCACGCACAAACTGTGCAGCTCCTCTTCCGCCGGCAAGCATCATGACAGGAACGGAAATCCGTTTTCGTTTCCAGGAGGCCTCCAGAGCCGCCATGACAGCATAGATTTCAAACAGCATACAGAAAAAGAAAACAAGCAGAATTCCAAAAATCAACAGAAGGGTCAGCGGATGCAGCATGATCTTGTTGAAGTTTTCCGATGTCATATAACTCGTTCCCAGCTGTTTTAAGGAAAAGTTGATCGCCGCATTGGCGAGTCTTGAAACCAGCTGGCTGGAAAACAGGCGGTAGACCGTCTCAAATATCACGATGCTAAGCAGGTTTTTCTGCAAAAGTTTCCATGCCATATTCAGATAAATTCGTATCATTCCTGCATTTTTTACTGCCTTTTTTCTCATCTGCTGTTGTTCTCTCCTGTCAGCCGCAATTCCCCCGATGAATCTGTATGCAAAAATTACCTTTATTTTTTCTCTTTTGTATTTTACATTTGACACTTCGAGTCTTTTTTGAAGCTCTTTTCTTTCTGTTCATTTTAAACTATCTTCCAGTATAACACAAAACCGGGTCTTTGAGTATTCTTTTTTCTATTTCTGGTTGCACCACTTCTGCAGTTTTTTTACCATGACGGATGGGCTGCTTACTGTGCCGTCGATCGGCGTGCCGAGTTTTTTCTGCCAGGCGAGAATTGTCTGCGGACCGATATAGCCGTCCATGCCGGCCGATGCCCATTTCTGCATTTCTTTTACAAGGGCCGATCCGCCTTTTGGCGTACTGTCCCACTCGGCGGCTGTGATGCCATCACAGAATTTCCGGTTGACGGCCAGCTGATTGCTGATTTTTCCATCCTGCGGTGTGCCGAAAAGTTCCTGCAGACGGCGCGTCAGATTTTCGCCCCAGATTCCGTCCTCTGCGACTGTCTTTCCGGATGACTTTGCTGTCTCTGCCGATTTTTCTTTTGCGGGACCGGCATAACGGCAATACGCTGTATGGCAGTTGACCCAGCCTGCCCCTGAGAGAAGCCGTCCCCAGCTTGTGTTCTGGATTTCCGTCACCGTGTAGCTTCCCTGATCCCGGATCGTTCCGGCAATCCTGCTGTCCGCATCCGGTGCCTGACGGATGTTGAGGGCCGCTGTCTGCACCTGATAGATCCCGGGCGCATACGTTTTTCCTGTTCCGCTGCCTGCTGTTCCCGTTCCTGTGCTCCCTGCACCGCTTCCGATCATCCGCTTCATGCGGTCCCAGTCACCGCGGTTCATGATCTGGCTCGGACAGTATTTGCTGCAGATGTCATAATGACGATAGACTCTTTCCAGCGGAATCCCCGTCTCCCGCATGATCTCCCGCACCAGTGCCGCAGTATTCTCAAATGCTTTTTCATAATTATACCCGGCCTGCACACACATCTCCACACCGATGCTGTTCTTGTTGCCGTACTGCTGAAACAGATTTTTTCCGCCGTAATTAATGCCGACATGCCAGCACCCCCGGCTGTGCGGTGCCGCCTGGTAGGCTGTGTCACCGTCATCGACGTAATAGTGTGCGGAAATGTTCTGGAAATTCCCGTCATGCTGTGCTCTCGCATGTGCCCGCGCATCGGCACCTGCTGCGAAGTTGTCGGTGTTGTGGACTACGATACATTTGGGATTGTTTTCCGCATACGTATTCTGATTTCCAAGATACGACCGATCAATTCTCATATTCTCCCCTTTCTGACGGTTCAGACTGCTCCGGCATAACACAGATTTTTTGAAGCGCCGTTCACTCCGGCTTATGGATCTGCTTGATAATCTGATTCACATAATTGCTCAGCCCTGCCACCAGAATCCCCTGCGTGACCGCCGTAAAAACCGCCATCGCCCCTTCCTTCGCCGTCTCAATCTCACTCGTCGCCATCACCCAAACCGCACACAGCACCATGCTGATGCCGCCTAAGATCAGCGGAATGTACTTATTCTTCACCGCCTGCGACTGCCGCAAAGCAACACCGAAAAAATACAGCACGAACGCAACGACGATGAGTTCGGGCTTTACATAATTCATTGCTTCCATGGAACATCCTTTCTGACTGTTCTGTTTTTGAAAGTCTTTTTTCTATATTATGATGGGATAATGATTTACGACTGGATAAGATTTTCTTACTGTAAACCCAAAAAATCCCACCTGTTTTTCAGATGGGATTTTCCAGTGGTGTGCTGTTCTTTGATTTTTAATTTACTATCTTGTGCAGCAATTCCCCTGACCTGCCCCTGGCTGCGGTGCCGCACAGAAAGTCTTTGCATCAAACGACGGATTAAACGCATAAAAGTTCTTCGAATTCAATTCATCCTGTACAGAACGCAGTGCTTCACCAAAACGCTGGAAATGCACAACTTCACGCGCCCGCAGGAAACGAATCGGATCAGCCACCTCCGGATCTTTTACCAATCGAAGGATGTTGTCGTACGTTGACCGGGCTTTCTGTTCTGCTGCGAGATCTTCGAACAGATCTGTTAACGGATCGCCTTTCGACTGAAATTCGCAGGAATTAAACGGAACTCCGCCAGCCGCCTGTGGCCAGATTCCGGCTGTGTGGTCTACATAGTAATTAGCAAAACCGGAATTCTGAATTTCTTCCAGCGAAAGATTACAGGTAAGCTGATGAACGATCGTGGATACCATTTCGAGATGAGCTAATTCCTCGGTACCAACATCATTCAACACCCCCGCTACAATTCGGTTCGGTGCTGTGAAACGCTGAGAGAGATACCGCATGGATGCGCCCATCTCTCCATCCGGTCCACCATACTGACTCATGATAATTTGGGCGATTTTGGGGTTTGGTGTCGTGATGTTTACAGGATACTCGAGGCGTTTTTCATAATTCCACATCCGTCAGCACCCTCCTTTCCGGTTGACTTCCCACGGCCATGGCTGCATAACCCATTCGAAAGAACGGCTCATGCGGTCGTTGGCGGTATCGATCGTGAGCGGGCCGTACTGTTCTGCGTACTGTTTCAGTGCTTCTTTTCGAAGCTCCACTTTTCCCGGAAAAGGCAAGTGCATCTTCATCCTCCGGGTGGGTGTCGAGGTAAAGGTTCATTTCAACAACAGCAAAGCTGACCTGATCAATCCAGGCGAGCATCTTTTCGCGGGATGGCATCTGCGGCATCATAGGCACTGTCCTCCTCCCTTTCCACAGAATGGTTTACAGAGTTCCGGGAATAAGGTTCCATTTTTTAATGCAGCGGAAAGATCATAGATCTGTTCAAACCGCTGCATCGGAACGTACGCCATTGCAGGTATCATATGATCTACATGCTGCATTTTCCGCGGGAAATTCCTTGGTTCCATCTTCAGTTCCATATTGTTTGAAGCGGCGCGGCGGTTCTGCATATTGTTCGCACCGCAGCAGCCGCGATTCATACGGGATGAATCCATACCATGTTCCTCTTTCATTTTCTGTTCTTTATAGAGTATGAAGAAAATAAGAAAGTGTCAAAAAAGGCAGCGGTTTCTCTTCCGCTGCCTTTCTGTCATACTAATGAACTTTTCATCAAAACTGCATCTCATACAAATGCGCATAAATCCCGCCCTTCGCGAGCAGTTCCTTATGTGTGCCTTCCTCCGCAATTCCATTCTCCGTCAGCACCAGAATCCGCTTTGCATTCCGGATTGTGGACAGCCGGTGCGCAATCACGAGGTTGTCCTGTCTTTCGCCAGAAGTTCCAAAGATTTCTGGACGACTTTTTCGCTTTCGTTGTCGAGCGCTGAGGTTGCCTCGTCGAAAATCAGGATCGGCGGGTTTTTGAGGAATACGCGGGCGATGGAAAGCCGTTGTTTCTGGCCACCGGAAAGTTTTACGCCGCGCTGGCCGATATCGGTGTCGTAGCCGTCCGCCAGCTCCATGATAAATTCATGTGCATTGGCCGCTTTCGCTGCGCGGATGACCTCCTCGTCGGTCGCATCCGGTCTGCCATAGCGGATGTTGTCGATGATCGTTCCCGCAAACAGGTACACATCCTGCTGCACAATACCGATCTCATCGCGCAGATCCTTCAATTTCACATCGCGGATATCCTTTCCATCCAGTAGAATCCTTCCTTCTGTCACATCGTAAAAACGCGGAATCAGAGAACAGAGCGTCGTCTTTCCGGCGCCAGAGCTTCCCACCAGCGCTACATAGTCTCCTGCCGGGACATGCAGATTCACATTGCTTAACACATTTTCCTTCGACTCCTCATAATGAAACGAAACGTTTTCAAATGTTACTTCACCCTGCACATTCTTCAGTGGCAACGCATCCTGCTTGTCCTGGATGTCCGGTGCGATGCTCATAATTTCCAGGAAACGTTCATAACCGGAATAACCATTCTGGAACTGTTCCGTAAAGTTCACCAGCTTTTTCACCGGATCTGTACAGTTGTTAATATACAGAAGAAATGTAACCAGATCCGCCGCCCCAAGCTTACCACCTGTCATCAGCAATGCGCCGACAATCAGCGAAATAACGGTAATCAGCGTCGAAAAGGCTCCCATTCCCGAATTGTAAATTCCCATATAGCGGTAGCTGACCTTCTTCGAATCGACAAAACGGTCATTTCCCGCATTGAACTTACGCATCTCTTCTGTCTCATTTCCAAACGATTTGACAACACGGATCCCCGAAAGACTGTCCTCAATCTGACTGTTGATATCCGCAATTCTGCGGCGGTTTTCCTTGAATGCACTCTTCATGCGGCTGTTCATCACTAACGCAAACAGCAGCATCACCACAATAACCACAAGCGGCACACATGCCAGCATCGGATTTACCACAAACAGAATAATCATCGCGCCGATCAGTTTGATAAACGAAATGACAATATCCTCCGGCCCATGATGTAAAAGCTCACTGATATCGAACAGATCGCTTGTAATGCGGGACAGCAGATGGCCGACCTTCTGGTTATCAAAAAAAGCAAACGAAAGCTTCTGATAATGGCCGAAGATCTCGTTCCGCATATCATGCTCAATCCGCGCCCCCATCACATGGCCGTAATAGGCAATATAAAAGTTACAGTACATTTCAACCAGAACCATAGCAATCATCAGAATACCGAGGCGGATAATCTCACCCGTTGCCTGCTCCAGCGGCTTTTCCACAACCGTACTCGTAATATACCGTACAATCAGTGGAATCACCAGTGTAATGGCTGCTCCAAGCATTGCAAAAAACATGTCGGTAAAAAACAATCCCTTATATGGAATGTAATACCGCGCCAGCTGGCGGATTCTTCCCTTCTCTTTTCCGGTTTCTTTTTCTTTACTCATCCTGTCCTCCCTTTCCGTTGGAAACCATTTTGTAATCTTTTCGGAACTCAGACGGTGATACGCCGCATGCCGTTTTAAATGATTTCATGAAATGCTTATCATTTTCAAATCCAACCTGTTTGGCAATTTCCGTAATTTTATCTTCTGTTTGAATCAACAGACGCTTTGCCTCCGCAATGCGGATCTCCTTCAGATAGTTCACAAAATTCACACCGGTATGTTCTTTAAACGCTGCTGAAAACAGCGAATAATTCATGCAAATATGGTTAGATACCATCGCCATATTCAGATCTTTTGCATAATTTTCCCGAATATATGAAATTGCCTCTTCCATTTTTTCTTTTCCGGCCGTCTGACTTTTCAGGCTTTCCCTGTAAACGTGTATCCATTCTTCAAACGCATCCAGAAACAGATCTGCATCACGGTACTGCAGAGGACGCGGACATTTTTCCTGTTTTTCCGGCACGCGGTAAAAAAGATCCAGTTCTTTGCAGATTGCTTCCGTCACTGTCAGAAGCTGATAGGGGGAGACCCTCTGATGCGCCGCCTCAAAATACCAGTTCCGCATTTTTCGCAGCACAGTATCTGCCCGGTCCGTTGGCACCTGCAGAATAAATTTTTCCTGAAACTGTGCCAGCTCCGGCTTTTCCTCAAAACATTTTTTCTGATATTCTTCCACAGGATTTTTCTGTATAAATGCCATTTCCCGGGCCAGCAGTGCTTCCTGGTATGCCTCTGGAATTTCCATCACAGAACGATGTTCTTTTCCCACTCCGAGACAAAATCTCTCATCTTTTTCTTTCATGATCCGCTCTGCCTCCGGTTCCGGCAGAAGATACAGAACTCCTCCTTCTACGCCTTCCAGCAGAATTCCGCTGCATTTCGAAAACCGTTCCCCATTTGCCTTGCTGGTCAGCAGGATCCGGAAGCTGTCGTTTCCGATGTGGCGCCGGATCCTGCTTTCCATATCCATCCATTCTTTTTCTTCGGCCATTTCTGCATTCATCATCAGATAACGGAGCTGATTTAAAAAGCACCGTTCTTCCTCTTCTTCCGTTTCCCGGGTCTCCGAAAGCTCTCGTTCCAGATTTTCCAGAAGCTGTTCTATCGTCTCCCGCTTGATCGGTTTTAAAATATAGTCCCGAACTCCATGTTTCATCATTTCAACCGCATAGGAAAATTCATCATAGCCGCTTAAAACAATAACAACAGGTTTCTGTGACAGCTCCTCTATTTTGTTAACCAGTGTCAGACCATCCATTTTGGGCATACGGATATCAGTGAACATGACGTCCACCCTCTGTTTTCTCAAAATCTCCAATGCCTCTTCTCCGTTTCGACACTCCAGAATCTCCTCCACCGGCACGCTGCTTCGCCGGATCATCGCCACGATTCCCTGTCGAATTAATTTTTCATCTTCTACAACCAGCAGTGTATTCATTTTCTTTTTCTTCCTCTTTCTCGTCACCCTCTTGATCCATCAGAGAATATTTCCCCCTCGTGATGGGAAGATGAATACTCACCTTCGTATAGCAATGCTCTTTTGTATAGACCGACAGCCCATACTCTGTTCCAAATTGAATGTGGATTCTGTCCTGTACATTCCGAAGCCCGATTCCATGTTTCGGCTGTGTATCTGAATTCAGGCGCATTCTTAGTTTACGTCTCAGAATTGCAAGCTGCTTTTCTGACATGCCTGTTCCGGAATCTGTGATTTCAATCTCAAAGCTCTTTTCATGCTCTATTCCTTTGATTTCAATGACAGCGTCTGCATCCAGCTCCTCAATTCCATGTGTAATTGCATTTTCCACAATCGGCTGAAGAGACATCTTCGGGATATCCTGCCGATATAAATTTTCCGGCATCTGAACGGACAGTGTTATTGTGAAATCATACCGCAGATTCATCAGTTCCACATAGTTCTGAATATAATTCATCTCATCCTGAACGGTTACCAGGAATTTATTCCAGCGCATATTGTAGTGCAGCATTTCACCAAGTGCTGTCACTGCATCGGAAATCGTATATTCTTCATTAATCTCAGCCATCATCTTGATGGATTCCAGAACATTATAAATAAAATGAGCGTTAATCTGGTTCTGCATTGCCCGGATTGCCGTATCTTTCAGCGCTGCCTCCCTTTTGATGCTTTCCTCGTTCTGTTTCTGAATTCTCTCCAGCATTCCGTTGATACCATAGCTCATTTCCCGCATCTCTTCTGCGCTGTAACAAACCTTTATCTTTGTTGTTCCATTGTCAATCTGACGCATCTCACCCAGGACGTCATAAAACTCCTTCAGCAGGCCACGCACAATCAGATTGACCACCACAATCAGAAGCAGTCCGAAGCCGGCAAATTCAAGCAGCATTCTCTGCTGCTGTTTGATCATGTTTCCGGTTGCATCATCCAAATTGGTCAATGTTACAAACATTCCATTGAGTTTATCGACTTTCCGAAGCACAATTGCAACGTTTTTCCGGTCAATCACCGCGCTCTGCTGACTCTCTTTTCTGTCACGGATTCCTGCCCGGAACAGAATCAGCCCCCGATAGGACTGCCATTTGCAGGCTGCCGCTGTCTTCCCGCAGTCATATAAATTCCAATTTTCATCAACAAAACAGGCCCAGCTGCTGTCACCGGATCGATAGATTTCAGGAAATATGTCTGCCATACGCATGGATACCTCGATCACGCCAAGCCTTCCTCCGCTTTGATCCCGCAGCTCCCGTACATAAGTCATCAAATGGGAACCTTCTTTTTTTGTACCGGAGATAATATTTTTTTCCTGTATGTCAAAAAACCACTGTCCTCCGCCCTGATAGCTTCGGTACCAGGCGCAGTTTTTCATCTTTTCCTTCTGGTACAGGATCGGCTGCTGCTCCAGAAAACCATCTGCCATGGCAAAAATATGGATCTGGTACAGATCCGGCATTGCCTCCTGCATTTTATCGATTATGCTGATGCTGTTGTTCCGAAATTGCTGATAATAGCTCTCCGAGATCTCCTCTCCCCTCCTGAGATGAAGAAGATATTTTTCCAGTGGTTCATACTCCTGCAGCGTATCTACAACCATTGAGCAGGCATTCGCTTTTGCATTCACCTCCGCACAGGTAAGATCTATTGCCGTTACTGCTTCATTTACCCCATGATCTATGGCATTCTTTTTGATACTCCTAAACCCAAAGCACATCATGCCAAAAAGCGGAATAAAAATAAAGATCAACGTTGTTACGGTAAATTTTTCGTTCAGTTTCAGTCCGCGAAACCAGTTTCGCATTTTTCATCCCCCAGTTTTCTTTTCGGTTCTGTAACCTTACTAATTTTACCAGTTTTTTCTTTAAAAAGCAATTTTTTCGGAAAAATTATTGACAAAAAGAGAAGACGGTACACTTTTTTTCCGTGCACCGTCTCTCTTTTCGCAAGACTCATATATGACGCAAAGCATGATTCCAGGGAAACAGCTTTCGTACCATTGTTATACTGTTGTCAGATCCCACGGTTCATAAATCTTTGGAACATCGCTGATCAGACGTTTGGTATACGCTGCTGTCGGGTGAAGAATTACTTCTTCTGCCGGTCCCGATTCCACAAATTTTCCATGCTCCATAATATAAACATTATCGGATACATAGTAAGCAAGACCAATATCGTGGGTGATGAAGATAATCGTCATATTGATCTCATCACGCAGCTTCAGCAGCATATCCAGGATTGTTGCACGTGAGCAGGCATCAATCATAGACGTCGGCTCATCGGCAAGCAGAATCTTTGGTTTCAGAAGGAAAATACGTGCAATCATCAGTCGCTGCATCTGGCCTCCTGACAGCTCAAATGGATATTTGTTTGTCAGTTCTGCGTATTTTAAGTTTACAAAGCTGCAGGCCTCTGTCATCAGACGTTCTTTTTCTTCTTTCGGCAGATTTTTGTCACCGCGCATGTTAATGCAATCCAGCAGAACAGAATCTACACGTTTGAACATATTGTAGGAAGCGAACGGATCCTGGAAAATCGCCTGAATTCCCTTCCAGTACTCTTTTTTCTTCTTTCCGTTCGAGATGTCTCTTGGTTTACCCTGGAAATCAATTTCGCCTTCCGTTACGCTGATCAGCCCGAGCAACATCTTCGAAAGGGTTGTTTTTCCGGATCCAGATTCTCCTACGATAGAAACAAATTCACCTTCATGAAAATCGAAATCAACATGGTCTACAGCGACCGTTTTTGCATCGCCAAAGCCAAACACTTTCGTTACGCCTCTTCCGGAGAGGCATGGTTTTAATTCTTTACCATCACGCATTTGCATACACCTCCCGAATCTTTCTCTCAGACATCAGGCAGCGGTACTCTCTTCCGTTCGGCAGTTCGATGACCTCTGGTTTCATACCGCGGCAGGTTGGCTGTGCATAAGGACAGCGGTCTGCGAAACGGCAGCCCTCCGGCGGATGCTTCAGGTTTGGCGGAGTTCCCGGAATTGCAGTCAGCTTCTGTTCTCTTACACCTTCCTCCGGAACGATGATCGATCCCATCAGACCTTTGGAATATGGATGCAGCGGATCGAATACCATTTCTTTTGCGGTACCTTTTTCTACAATCTGTCCAGCATACATAACCATAATATCATCGGTTACGTTGTAAAGAAGCGGCAGCTCGTGTGTGATGAAGATCATGGATTTGATAAATCCTTTTTCCATCAGATCACGCATCATTTTAATAACCATTTTCTGGGAAGTTACATCCAGCGCGGATGACGGCTCATCGGCGATCAGTACCTTCGGAGAAGAATGGTCGAAATTGCGATAACGGTTCTCTGTTTCATACCTCCGGAAAGCTCAACCGCATGCTTCTGCAGTACCTCCTCCGGCAGGCCTAAGATCTGAAAACGTTCTTTTGCCAGATCATAAATATCCTTTTTCGGCATTTTCGGATCATGCGCATGAATAACGTCTTCTACAAATCGGATGATTTTCTGTGTCGGGTTCAGAGCATTCATTGCTGCCTGCGGAATGTAGGCGATCTCATTGCCCAGAATATTTTTCCGGACATCGTCTGGTTTCATTCCGGAAATTTTTCTTCCATCTACGATAATATCGCCGCTGATGTAGTGAAGCGGTGCGAAATAATAGCCCATCAGGGACAGCGCCAGCGTCGATTTACCACAGCCGGACTCACCCGCTACACCGAGGGATTTTCCCTCCTCAATCTTCAGGGAGACTCCGTCTACGGCGTATACATCTTCATGAAAACGAGTCACATATTTCGTTTTCAGATTGTTTACTTCCAGCATTACTTTTCCCATAGCTGCCTCCTTAGTCTCTTAACTGCGGGTTGAATACCTGGTCAAGACCGGTGTTCATCAGGTTAAGAGAGAATGAAATAAGTGCGATTACAAGAATGACCGGGAAATATGCCCACCATGCACCATTTAAGTGCGCATTGTACTGGGTTGCCCATTGCATCATAAGACCAAGTGTTGCGGTCTTTGTGGTTGCCGGTCCAAGTCCGATCATAGAAAGCTGTGCCTCTGCCAGAATTCCGGAGGAAATCTGGAGAATGAAGGCCATAACAACGTAGGATGCAACGTACGGAAGGATGTCGGTAAGGACAATCCGCAGCATGCTGTGGCCGGACAGTTTGGAAAGGTTTACATGGTCACGGTTTCGAAGAGAAATAACCTGGGAACGTACGGAACGTGTTGTCCACGGCCATGCTGTAATTCCGATCAGGAGTGCCACCATCATGATTCCCCTCTGAGACTCACCTACGCTGTAGGAGATGAGGATCAAGAGAACGAAGGATGGGATAACGGTGAACAAGTTGGTAAAGAACAGAATCAGGTTGTCCACAAAACCTCCAAGGTAACCTGCAAGAAGTCCGAGGAACAGTCCGATCACGGTTGCAATGATTCCCGCAACCAGACCAATTTTCAGGGATGAACCTGTTGCAGAGATCAGCTCAGTCAAAACATCACGACCAAAGTTATCTGTACCAAGCACGAAGGTCTGACGGTTAATGACATCTTTTTCATTGATGTACTGCTTGCTGTCGATGCTCTGAACCTCTTCCAGCTCACCGGTCTCTTCATTTTTCTCGGCAATAATGGTTGGAACATCCTCTAAAATACCGTCGATTTCGTTGTCGAGACGCTGATATTTTTTCTTTTTTGCTGCGATAAGGCCTTTCTGTTCTGCATTTGGGTCATATTTTTCCTCCCAAAGCGCAATCAGACCTTCTGCGTCGGTAACATCGATTTCACTGGCATCTACACCGCCGTATTTTTCCAGCCATTCTGCCATCATAGAACGGTTGTCCATTGTCAGTTTGCTTTCAACGATGGATGCGGTTGCATCAACATTCATCTTATACGTTTTGCCGGAATTTACGGTGTCCTGAATCGAAAGATAGGTACCCGGTTTGAAAAAGTTTCCGTTTCCGATCATTGCCAGCGGATCTTTTGCCACAACAAACGGATAGATGATAATGGTCAGGAGAATTGCCAAGAAGATTACAAATCCTGTCACGAATTTTCCTGAATGAAAAATCTGTTTGATTGTATTTTTCATAGCGTATTCTCCTTTCTAATCCTGCTGGGATGCTTTGACACGTGGGTCAATGACTGCATACAGAAGTTCAACAAGCAGGTTGGCCAGCAGAACCATGATGGTAATGATTAACGTACAGGCAGAAAGCAGCGGATAATCCTGGCCGGTAACTGCTGAGAGCATTGTCGTTCCAAGTCCCGGGTAACTGAATACCATCTCAGCTACCAGGTTGCCGCCGATCATGGTACCAAGGGACATTGCGAGACCGGTGATCTGCGGAAGCATTGCGTTACGGAACACATATTTCACAATCGTATGATCCTTGATACCAAGGAAACGACTGTATTTTACATAGTCAGCATTCAATTCATAAATTGACATCGAACGCATACCAATCGCCTGGCCGCCGATCGTGATGATTACGATAGACCAGAATGGCAACTGGTAATGTGAAAGCACAGATTTCATAAAAGCAAGGCTCATATGCGGAATCATACTGCTCGCATAGCCGCCTGCTGCAGGTGCAATATGTAATTTCAGTGAGAAAATAAACAAAAGTACGGTCGCCATACCAAAGGCAGGTACGTTACTGATAAACAGGAATGCCGGAAGGATTGCCTTGTCGAAAACACCTTTCATATAAGCTGCAATTGCACCAAGCAGGTTACCAAGAATCCATCCAACAATAATGGCCGGAAGCTGTAAACATATGGTCCACAGAACCGAACTGGAAATAATATCGGATACGGTACGCGGATACTGGCTGAAAGAAACGCCGAAATCACCGCGAAGTGCATTTTTTACCCAGGTAAAAAACTGGACATACATTGGTTTGTTAATACCAAATTTTGCTGCATAGTCTTCATATACTTTCTGAATTGCAGTCGCATCGGTCATACCTTCTACCGATTTGGACGCAATAGTTGAAACCGGATCACCCGGCATCAGACGCGGAAGAATGAAGTTCAGCAGTACCGCAAAGACTAACGTCAGAAGATACCACAAGATCTTCTGCGTATAATACTTTTTCATTCCTTTCATAGAAGAACCCTCCTTCTGATTTTTAAAAGCGGCCGGAGCACCCCGGCTCCGGCCGCCTCTGTTACAATTCAGTATGAACTTTCTTTCTGTTTGGCAAATCAGCCGTCAACCAGTCCCAGATTGTACAGTGCTGCTACGCCATAACCATCGGTGCAGTCCATCGGAGGAACGTTACTTCCATCGTCTTTCTGCGGATAGTTGGTCCATACGGACTCGTTTACTTCGTGGAATACCTGCGGTCTGTACATCAACGGTACACACGGGCACTCTTCCAGCATAATCTTGGAAAGTTCTGTATAGTAATCTTTCAGTTTTGCATCATCGGTCTCATGAGGAATTGCTGCAAGGATTTCATCTACACGGTCGTTCTGATAATGACCGAAGTTACCACTGAAGTTAACCTCAAGATCGTTGTAATCAGAGCTCATGAAGAAACGGCATCTCATGTACGGGTTAGCAACTGATGTACCAGGACCGGACTGCATGGTGATTTCGAAGTTTCCGGTACTGTAATCCGTGCTGTAGTTTGCTGCTTCCGGGAAGTAGGTCTCAATGTTGATACCAATATTCTTTCCTGCTGCTGCTACGATTTCAAGGGTTGCATTCCAGTCAGACCATCCTGTCGGGCACTCAGCCTTATAGGAAAGGTTCTTTCCGTTGTACTCACGGATTCCGTCTCCGTCGGTGTCTACGATTCCGGCATCGTCCAGAAGCTTCTTAGCACCTTCTACATCGGCATTGGACCACTGATACTCTTTTAAGGCATCCTGATCCACCATAGCCTGCTCAGCATCGGTCGGGTTCATGACAGAACGCGGAACATCTGCGAAGGTAGGAGACTGTCCGGACATTGCTGAAGAAATAACCTGATCGTAGTCAACTGCCATAGCGATTGCCTTACGAACAGCTACCTGATCCAGTCCTTCTACTTCTGTATTAAAGAACAGGGTAGGCATTGTCATACACAGCTGATACGGTGCTTCATCAACATAGGTAGAAATCGGAAGATCCTGCTCTAACCACAATTTCTGAAGGTCTGTGATGAATATCTGTGCCACATCAATATCACCATTCTGGAATGCGGTGGTAGCTGCTGCGTTATCTTTAAAGATCGGGTGAGAAATATATTTCGGAACCGGAAGCTTACCCCACATGGAATCTGCCTGTCCCCAATAATTATCATCGCGGATCAGAACTACGTTCTGGTCATTGTCAAAGTATTTTTTGTACGGTCCGGAAGTTACCAGATCGTCCATCTTATCCATTTTAATTGCTTCAGCATCGTTGTTGTTTCTGTCAGCTACGGTCTTTAAATAATTTTCCTGCATGATGTAGAGCATCGGCAGATATCTTTCCGCGAGAACCGGGTTAACTGCTTCGCCGGAGTCATCGGTTGTCAGTTTGAAGACTACGGTACTGTCATCCTGTGCAACAACATCTGCAATGTAGCTCTTCATTTCAGCGCCGGTAGAAGAATTGTAATCTACATGTGCATGATAGGTAGCTGCTACATCTTTTGCAGTAACCGGTGTGCCGTCATTCCATTTTGCGTCAGCTTTGATTTTCACTGTGATCTCGGTACGATTGTCGTTCCATACTGGATCTCCGTCTGCAAGCAACGGATACATTTTTGCATCCAGTGGATTCCACATATAAAGAGTTTCATAAACAAGTACACGTGAAGCATCGCCCTGTGCTATAACCATTGCATTGTTTGAGTTTGCGGACATTGGGTTGTAATCGTTGACGGTACCCCACTGCTGTCCTGCGAAGTAAAGAGTTTCATTTCTTGGAGCTCTCCTACCACATCATCTGAACCTGTGGTATCTTCGCTGGAAGCATCTGCTGTGCTGGAAGATGCTGCTGTGGCATCGCTTGATGCATCTGCTGTTCCGCTGGAGGATGCTGTTGTTCCTCCGGATGATGCTGTTGTTCCTCCGGATGAACCGGTGCTTGTACTTCCGCTGTCTCCACATCCGGCAAGCATCGTTCCTGCCATTGTCACTGTCATTAACAGTGCAAGGACTTTCATGTTACGCTTTTTCATACTTTTTACCTCCTTAAGGTTTTCGTTCTTGCTTGATGAATTCATTATACACAAAGACTGTTAGAAAAACAGTGTCTATTTTTTGTTTTTGGTGTTCTTTTTTTGTTTTATGTTGGTTAAATTGCTCATTTTACTCTTTTTAACTCCCTTTGTTCTGCTCATTTTTCACATATCCATTTTCGCAACATCTGCACTATTTCGTCATTATGATTATTTGTGCTATTTTTCCGTCTTTTCCGACATTTTTCCGTTCGCTTTTTCCATCTCTTTGTGCTATGATGAATATCGTATCAATTTCAGGAGGTTTTTTCTATTATGAATACTGTTTCTCATAAGTACCGACAGTCAGCGCTTCTGCTTCTGACCGCTGCGATCTGGGGTTCTGCCTTTGTCGCACAGCAGACCGGTATGGATTATGTCGGACCTTTTACGTTCAACGCGGCACGAAACCTGCTCGGCGGACTTACGCTTCTTCCGCTGATTGTCTTTTTCTCCTCACGTAAAAAGCGAACCCTACCGCCAGATGCTTCGTCAGAAAATACCACACAGCCAAAAACGCTCTGGGCGGGCGGTATTCTCTGCGGCATCGCACTGTTTGTCGCCTCAACCCTGCAGCAGATCGGCATCCAGTACACAACCGTCGGAAAGGCCGGTTTTATCACTGCACTTTACATCGTACTTGTTCCGGTCTGCGGCCTGTTCCTCCGAAAACGTGTACAGCCGAAGGTCTGGCTCGCAGTTCTCATTGCCGTCGCCGGTCTCTATCTGCTCTGCATGACAGACGGATCCTTCTCTTTGCAGAAGGGCGATCTTCTTGTGCTTGCCTGTGCGCTCGGATTTACCGTACATATTCTGGTTATTGATCATTTTTCTCCGCTTGTCAGCGGCATCAAAATGTCCTGCATTCAGTTTTTTACCTGTTCGATCCTGTCCGCTGTCTGTATGGTTCTCTTTGAAACCGTAAACTTCTCCGATCTTCTGCACGCCTGGATGCCGATTCTCTATGCCGGAATTCTCTCTTCAGGTATTGGCTATACCCTGCAGATCATCGGGCAGAAAGGATTAAATCCTACCATGGCTTCTCTGCTGATGAGCCTGGAATCCGTTTTTTCTGTTCTTGCCGGTTGGATTCTCCTTCATCAGGCTCTCTCCGCTCGCGAGCTCTCCGGCTGTATTCTGATGTTTGCAGCGATCGTGCTGGTACAGCTTCCGAACTTTCACAAAGCCAATGCTGTTTCCTGATGTTATTCCTTTTTCAGTGTAAGAAAGATTTCTGTTTTGCGAGCTTCTTTCTTACGGCAGCTTGCTTTAATGACATAATTCCCCTCCGCCGCAGTGTGATCCTGCCCGGAGGGCTTTTTTTACGCCATCCGAAAATTTAACCGAATCGAGTAAGTCCCCTGCTTCCATTGCGAATATCCGCCTGCCTAACATTTTTATAGCATAAAAATACAAAATTCTGCATATTGATTGCAGGATTTTTTAATTCGTGCTACACTGTTTTTATTGTACCAATAAGCACTTATTTTTATTAGGAGGTTCTGTCATGCCCGTTTTTGATTTCAGCAATTCCCCGGAAAAAGCAAAAGTTTCCGAATGTACGTATACTGTTTTCCGCACAAACGCACCGTTTACTTCTCCGGATCAGCCGATCCTAATTCTGGATACAAAAGAGAAGGCTTTCCCGCATCATCCCTGTGGTATTTTCACAAACCCATCCAAACGGACCTCGTTTGAATTTAAAGACGAAGAAGATGCCTTCATTGCCGACATCCTTCAGATCGATGCCCGTTTTGTCAGCCTTTTAAAATGGCTCGGTGAAAACCATATCAATGTCCGCCTTTCCGGTACACAAACATCCGACGGTTATGCAGTTTACAAAATCCGCGAGATCGCTTTCGGTGGCGGCGCAAAGCTTTCGGCTGAGGATGGATTTTTACAGTTTATGATTGAACGTCTCCTCGCCAGCAATGCACCGGAAGAAGAAATCGAAGATGAAGACCAGGAAGAAACCGGTGACAGCATGAAACTCACCAGCATCCAATCCATTACTGATTTTATGAACTGTGCCGGAAGAACACTGCCGGATAATATCCGCCTTTGGGCGCGTCGAAATCTCGCTGTTGCCCGATCCCACGAGGTTTCTCCGGAGGAGCGTCGTCACGCACAGCGCGCTCTTTCCATGATGATGAATATCCAGTGGAAAAGCAATTATTTTGAAGCCATTGATCCGGTAGAAGCACGCCGGATCCTTGATGAAGAACTGTACGGCATGGAACGCGTGAAGCAGAGAATTATCGAAACTATCATTCAGATTAACCGGACTCATACACTGCCGGCCTATGGTCTGTTGTTGATCGGTCCTGCCGGAACTGGAAAATCACAGATTGCTTATGCCGTTGCGCGTATCTTAAAACTGCCGTGGACAACACTCGATATGAGTTCAATCAATGACCCGGAACAGCTGACCGGAAGCTCCCGCATTTACGCAAACGCAAAACCGGGAATCATCATGGATGCTTTTTCCATGGCCGGCGAATCCAACCTCGTCTTTATCATCAACGAACTCGACAAGGCTGCCTCCGGCAAGGGTAATGGAAACCCGGCAGACGTTCTGCTGACCCTTCTTGATAATCTTGGTTTTACCGATAACTATATCGAATGTATGATCCCGACCGTCGGTGTATACCCGATTGCAACCGCAAACGACAAGGACCAGATCAGTGCTCCGCTGATGTCCCGCTTCGCTGTGATTGAAATTCCGGATTACACACCGGAAGAAAAGAAAATCATTTTCTCCCGCTATGCACTTCCAAAGGTGTTAAAACGTATCGGTATGAAAGAAAAAGAATGCATTCTGACGCCGGAAGGACTCGATGCCGTAATCTCCTGCCACGAAAACACAAGCGGTATTCGTGATCTTGAGCAGGCTGCTGAACATATCGCAGCAAATGCACTATATCAGATAGAAGTCAACCACGTTTCTTCTGTTGCCTTTGACGCAGAAATGGTACGTGAACTGCTCTTGTCCTGCTGATCTGCCTTATTTTCTATTTTGAAGGCGTATCAGGGTACGGCGAAAACCAGTGACGCAACAATTCACGCTCTGTGGTGCTGAAATTTTTTGCATTATTTTAGAGTGTGCTGTAAAATAGTTTCCTGTCCCCTCAGTCTGTACTTTCGGGCAGGGAACTATTTTATTTCTCCAGATATTTTCATAAAAGAAAGCCCCTGACACTTTCATGTCAGGGGCTTCCTTTCGGTCAATTCAGAAAATTTATTTCTGCGGACCAGCGGAAACAAGTGCTTTACCAGCAGCGTTTCCTTCGTATTTTGCAAAGTTCTTGATGAATCTTTCAGCCAGATCCAGTGCTTTGGTCTCCCACTCGGAAGCATCAGCATAGGTATCGCGAGGATCCAGGATAGCCGGATCAACGCCCGGAAGTTCAGTCGGAACTTCGAAGTTGAAGTACGGAATAGTCTTCGTCGGAGCTTCGTTGATAGCACCGCTTAAGATTGCATCGATGATTCCACGGGTATCACGGATGGAGATACGTTTTCCGGTTCCGTTCCAGCCTGTGTTAACCAGGTATGCTTTTGCTCCGCTCTTCTCCATTTTCTTAACAAGCTCTTCTGCATATTTGGTTGGGTGCAGTTCCAGGAATGCCTGGCCGAAGCATGCAGAGAAGGTAGGAGTCGGCTCGGTAATTCCGCGCTCGGTTCCTGCAAGTTTTGCAGTAAATCCGGACAGGAAGTAGTACTGAGTCTGCTCTGGTGTCAGAACAGATACTGGCGGAAGTACGCCGAATGCATCTGCGGACAGGAAGATAACATTCTTAGCTGCCGGTGCAGAAGAAATCGGGCGAACGATGTTCTCAATGTGGTTGATCGGATAAGATACACGAGTATTCTCGGTTACGCTCTTATCATTGAAGTCAATTTTGCCTTCTGCATCAACAGTAACGTTCTCAAGCAGAGCGTCACGTCTGATTGCGTTGTAGATATCCGGCTCAGACTCTTTGTCCAGGTTGATAACTTTTGCATAGCAGCCGCCCTCGAAGTTGAATACTCCGTTGTCATCCCAGCCGTGCTCGTCATCACCGATCAGAAGACGTTTCGGGTCTGTGGAAAGTGTTGTTTTTCCTGTTCCGGAAAGTCCAAAGAAAATTGCGGTGTTCTCACCGTTCAGGTCTGTGTTTGCAGAGCAGTGCATGGAAGCGATGCCTTTCAGCGGCAGATAGTAGTTCATCATGGAGAACATACCTTTCTTCATCTCTCCGCCGTACCATGTGTTGATGATAACCTGCTCACGGCTTGTGATGTTGAATACTACTGCTGTCTCAGAGTTCAGACCCAGCTCTTTGTAGTTCTCAACTTTTGCTTTGGATGCGTTGTATACAACGAAATCCGGCTCGAAGTTCTCAAGCTCTTCTGCTGTAGGTTTGATGAACATGTTAGTTACGAAATGTGCCTGCCAAGCTACCTCAACGATGAAGCGGATAGCCATACGGGTATCTTTATTTGCGCCGCAGAATGCATCTACAACGAACAGTCTTTTGTTGGAGAGCTCTTTTTTGGCGATCTCTTTTACTGCTGCCCATGCTTCCTGGGTTGCCGGATGGTTATCGTTTTTGTACTCATCAGAAGTCCACCATACAGTATCTTTCGAGTTCTCGTCCACAACGATGTATTTGTCTTTCGGTGAACGGCCTGTATAGATACCGGTCATAACGTTAACTGCACCAAGCTCTGTCTCCCGGCCTTTTTCATAGCCTTCCAGCTCTGGTTTTGTCTCTTCCTCAAATAACTGCTCATAAGAAGGGTTGTACACAATTTCTGTGGTACCGGTGATGCCATACTTTGTTAAATCGATCTGTGCCATCTTGTAATTAACCTCTTTCCTTTGATAGTAATACTGCTTCATTCTGCAAAATGCAGAAATTTGAAGGTATCCTTTAGAAGAAACCGGACCAGCCGGCCTCTTCTACTCTAATTATACATAAAAGGCCAAAAAAATCAACTGAAAATCTTCCGTTTTTTTACAGAACGTGTCCCAAAATCTGTAAAAATTTTATAAACTTCGATTTTTCGAAGTTTTCTGACAATTGCATTTTTGTACACTTCATCCTGCAAATTGACATTTTTTGATTTTTTATGTTATAATATTAATAATTATGTTCGGAAAGAAGTTTCTTTATGTATTACGATCTGACCCGCGGGAAAATCTCCCGCTCTCTTATCCTGTTTGCCCTGCCGATGATCGCAGGAAATCTGTTGCAGCAGTTTTACAACATTGCCGACACCCTGATCGTCGGACGCGTTCTCGGAAGCAATGCGCTCGCCGCCGTCGGCTCCTCCTATACGCTGATGACGTTTCTGACTTCCATTTTTCTCGGCCTGTCGATGGGCGCCGGTGCGCTCTTTTCGATTTATCAGGGACGAAAAGATCTTTCTTCTTTAAAACTTTCGATTCTCCACGCGTTTCTGCTGATCCTTGCCGTTACGCTCGTGCTGAATCTCGCTGTTTATGCAGGCATCGAGCCGATCCTTACGTTTCTTCGCGTCCCGGATGAAGTCCGTCCCGGCATGCGGACGTATCTTCTGATTATCTTTGCCGGCCTTATTGCAACATCCGTATACAATTTCTTTTCCTGTATGCTGCGCGCGCTCGGAAACTCTTCTGTGCCGCTGATTTTTCTCGCTGTCTCTGCTGTGCTGAACATTGCACTGGATCTGCTCTTTGTCGCTGTACTGCCGTTCGGCATCGCAGGCGCGGCGCTCGCTACGGTTCTTGCGCAGTATGTGTCCGCCGTCGGTATTCTGCTCTATGTGCTGCTCCGCTGCCGCATGTGGCTGCCGTCAAAAAAAGAATGGCGTTTCAGCATTCCATTTTAAAAGAGATTCTGAATCTTTCTTCGATGACCTGCATTCAGCAGTCGGTCATGAATTTCGGCATTCTGATGGTACAGGGGCTCGTCAACAGCTTCGGTCCGGCGGTCATGGCGGCATTTGCGGCCGCGGTGAAAATTGATACCTTTGCCTATCTGCCGGTGCAGGATTTCGGAAATGCCTACTCCACTTTCACCGCACAGAATTACGGGGCCGGAAATCACGAGCGGATCCGGCGCGGCACGAAAGATGCTTTTGCACTGAGCGCTGCTTTTTCCATCGTCATTTCTCTGCTTGTCAATCTGTTCGCGCATCCGCTGATGCAGATTTTCGTGAAAGCATCAGAAATGGAGGTCATCGCGATCGGCGTACAGTACCTGCGGCTGGAAGGCTCGTTCTATCTCGCATCGGATGGCTGTTTCTGCTGTACGGGTATTACCGCGCTGTCAAACGCGCCGAGATGTCGGTTGTTCTGACCGTCATTTCGCTTGGCATGCGTGTGGCGCTGGCATACCTTTTCTCCGCCACGGCGCTTGGCGTTGCCGGAATCTGGATCGCTATTCCGATCGGCTGGGCACTGGCTGATATGACCGGACTTTTCTTCCTGCGGCGTGCATTCCGATCGCAGAAGCCTGCATAAGTTCCGAATCTTATATCGCAGTACGGTTTTCTGCGGATAAACTGCGGAACTGCCCCGGCGTCTGGTGCATGCGTTCCTGGAAGACGCGGTTAAAATAGCTGATATTTCGGAATCCGCAGTCGCTCGCAATCTTGCTGATCGCCTCCTCGGTGGAAAGCAGCAGCCGGCAGCTCTCGGCAATCCGCAGGTTATTGACATACGTCACGGCGGAAATATGCATAATCGACTTAAAGAAGCGGCAGAAAGCGCTCTCACTCATATGAAACTGGCTCGCCAGTTCCGCGATTTCGAGATTCTCACAGAAATGAGCATTCATGTATGTGAGGATCTCTTTCATTCTGCTGACACGGTAATTCGTCGAGGCATCCGTTTTTCCGCCGTTCTTTTCTGCCGCACTGTAATATCCCTGCCAGATTTTCAGAAGTTCCGCTTTTAACAGCAGCTCCCAGCCCGGTTCTTTTCTTTCCTGCAGATTTCGGATCTCCTGCATGGCCTGTGCCGTTTTTTCTGCAAGGCGTGTCCCCCGCTCTGTCTTGGATGGAAAACGGATCTCGGAGGACAGCACTGGTTCGATATACTGCTGCTGGATCCGGTCAAGCGATGTGCCGGACAGAAAACGCGGCTGGAATACAACGGCAAGAAACGTAAATTCCTGTCCGTCGATTCCCTCTACCTCATGCAGACGGTTTGCATTGACAAAGGCGGTCTCCCCTTCCCGCAGGAGAAAGGTCTCGGTATCCATATGAAAAACAGCTTCGCCCTTTACTGCATAAAAGAGCTCCACTTCCTCATGCCAGTGGCAGTACACCCGCACGGTACTCTGCAGGTCTGTCTCGAAAACGTGAATGCTCAGCGGAAAAAGCTCATCACCGTGGGGCTGTGTTTCTTTTCGGTAATTCATCTGTGAGAGCATATTTTTGTCTCCTCTCTTGTTTTGCTCTGCTGTCCCAATTGTAACACGAACTTTGCGATTCCGGCAAGTTTCCATGTTCTGCCGGAGAATCGCCCTTCCATGACCGTATTTTTCCTTCTTAAATGATAATAATTATCATATTTTATCAGCTTATTGACATTTCTTTTCATCCGCGCTATATTTTAGATACCCCGATAGGGTATGTGATTTCAAATTTTTCATCAAACTCCAGGAATACCGTCCGGCACGCTTTCGTTTCGCTGTATTCCCGGAAGAAAGCAGGTATTGTATGATTAAAACAGTCTTAAAAATTGATGGTATGATGTGCGGCATGTGCGAATCCCATATGAACGATGTAGTCCGCAAGAGCTGCTCTCCAAAAAAAGTAAACTCTTCTGCAAAAAACGGCGAGACCGTTGTCATCAGCGAAGCGCCGCTCGATATTCCGTATCTGAAACAGCAGATCAAGGACATCGGATATGAGCTGGTTTCGTATACGAGTGAGCCGTATGAGAAAAAGGGATTTTTCCATTTCGGACGATAAGCGGATTTCATGCCTTTCCTTTTGCAGTTTGTGCGTCGGAAAAAAAGCACCTTTTCAGAAGTTTATTTCCTTTTGGAAATCTGCCTCTGAAACGGTGTTTTCTATTTTTTATCTATGATTTGATCAGCCGCAGCAGCATCCGCAGGACGGCGGCGTTTCTTTCTCCTCTTTTTTCGGAGATTCTGCGCCCAGATCGTACCAGGTCGGGTCGATGTCGAATCTGCGGTTGTTTCCAAGATAGATCGGATGGGTCGGGTCTGAGGACAGGTAGGCGCGCTCGGTCGAAACCTTCCACTGTGCATCCCAGTCAATCTTCGGAAGTGCCAGATCGTAGTGTGTGCTGGCGCAGAAGCCGTCTTCCTCTCCCTCAATTCTTCCCTGGCGGATGATGGCTGCAAAATCTGTGTGATGTGCAAATGCCGGAATCTGGTACAGATCTTTTAAGTAATCCGAAACATTTTTCAGATCCTGCACACGGTATTTCACCGGTCCGAGGTAACGGGAATATAAGAGGTCAAAGCGCACAAGGGTAACATAAAGCGCTGCGTCTGCCTCGGTCACAAAGTCTCCTGCCAGGAAACGGGTGGCTCCAAGTGCTGTTTCGAGCTCTTCGAGGGCTCCGTAGAACTGTTTTGCACTTTCTACGTACTGTGCCAGTTCTACGGCATTCAGCATCGTATCCAGCGGCCCGGCGATCTTTTTCTTTACTTCTTCAGCGGCTGCTATGGACGATTTTGCATTTGCTGTTGGTGACAGCTCCGGTCCGTCCGGCAGTTCGCGGATTTCGGCAAGAATCGTCTGATAATCTTCTTCTCTAGTATCAGCCAGCGGCGGAAGGCTTGCCGGATCTATTCATCTTGTCAATCTCTTCCCGCAGCTCCACCGGATACAGCTCCGGCGCGCCTTTTTTGTGCCATGGGCGGAAGTTGACCTCGAAATAAGTGGTCAGCCAGTTGTAATCGTTGTTGACTACCTTTCCCGTCGTTGTGTCGATCAGCGCCGGAACGGTCGTTCTTCCCTGGTAATCATCATCAGCACGGTAATACGCCTCAGAGATGAACTGATCGCCGAGCACCGGTCGATGTGTTTTCATTGTAAACGTATTCCCAGCCAAGGTTTTTCTCATACGGGGCATGTTCTACCATATTGACGGAAATCTGATCTTCCAGGCCCTCCAGCTCTCTTACGATCGCCGCGCGGTTGGACCAGTGGCACAGCTTTGCCCAGACGAGACGGTATCTCTTATTACCTTCTGCCTTCAGATCGTTTTCACCGTCGCCGAACGGAGTCGTGAAGTGATTCGGCTGTCTGCGGAAATAGCCGTTTTTGTCGATCTCCGATACGGTTTCTTTTGGTCTTACGCGGATTTTTCTTCCATTTACAATCTCATAATCATAATTCGCCATTGATTTTCTGCCTCTCTTTCGCGTGTTCTATCGAATGAATTTTCAAATAGGAAAGCTTTTGTTTTCCTATTATTTCGCTATGTTTTCTATGCAGTTATCATACCATATCTGTCTGGTTACGTCTAATTGCTAATTCTTTGGAGTGGCTATAGAATTTTCTTATAGTAAAAGGCCAGTGCCGCATTCTCTGCAAATGGGCACTGGCCTTGTTTTCGGCGCTTTTTGTTTTTCAGATTTTTCCTTCCCGGCGCAGATACGCAAGAAAGCCGTTGCATCCCTCCACGACATCGCGGTACGTCGCCTCAAAATCTCCCGTATACCACGGATCCGCAATATCGCGGCCGGAACCGGTGAAGGAAAGAAATTTGTAAACCTTTCCATCCGGATCATTTTTCAGCATCCGATTCAGATTGCGGATATTCGCGGTATCCATGCCGATGATGTAGTCGGCGCGCTCGTAATCCTTCCATGTAATCTGCTTTGCGTGATGCGGCACGAGCGGAATGTGCTCCTCGCGCAGTTTATTGACTGTCCCGTAGTGCGGCGGATTGCCGATCTCCTCGCGGCTGGTGGCGAAGCTGTCGATTTCAAAATTGTGGGCAAGGCCGAGGGAATTTACTTTGTGGGTGAATACGCTCTCAGCAAGAGTCGAGCGGCAAATATTGCCGTGGCAAACAAATAATATTTTTATCATGCCTTAAAAACTCCTTGAAAATGCTGATTTTCCTTGATTTTACGCCACTTTATACGATTTGCTGTGATAGAGTGTTTTCTTCGTTTTCGTCGCATATCGTGGCATAAATTCGTATATTTTGTCATCCAAATTTAGTAAAAATCTTAGTAAAACAGCTCGATTTTCTCATTTTACTAAAGACTTTTTCCACTTAGGTTATCTTTTAGTTGTATCAATATTTTTAAATTTTAAGCCATTTTAGCATATTTGCCAAGTTCTTCCTTAGCATCCTCTGCTCCCAGATGCGTATATGTATTCAGGGTAACTCCTATATCAGAATGCCCCATTAAATATTGAAGTGTCTTGGGATTCATTCCACTTTTTGCCATGTTGCTGCAATAGGTATGTCTGCAAACATGAGGTGTGATCTTTGGTAATTGTTCCTTATAGATTCGATTATGTTTTGCCAATGCCCACTCAAAATGTTTTTCCCAATGTAATGCAACTTCCGGCATATCCTTCTTATCCAAAAACAAAAATCCCTTATATCCATCAATCACAGGTTCCTTCTTGGGCTTTTTCCGATTTTCAACAATACGCTTAAAACATTCATACACTTCTTCGGTCATAGGAATGATTCTGGTTCCACTTGATGTTTTCGTATCCTCAATAATATACTTCATTCCTCTGGTCCTTTGAGCTGATGATTTACACTTATTTGTTTTTCTTCAAAATCAATATCGGAAAGTGTCAATCCGCAAAACTCTGAAATACGAAGTCCGGTTTTAAAAAGGATAAACATACCATCATAGTATCGTTTATAATGCTCATCATTCTTAATAAATTCCAAGAACTTTCTTTCTTGTTTTCTGGTTATGGCTTCTCTTGTTACACTATCGTTAACAACTACTGTACATAGTTGAAACTCGAACGGATTTTTACGAATCAAATCATCGTCTACAGCCATTTGAAAAGCAGGTCTTACCACTCCTCGGACTGAATGAATGGTGCTATATCCCCTACCATCTGCCTGAAGCTTAATCAACCACGCTTTTGCATCTGATAGTTTTACCTTATCAATCCTTTTGGCACCAAATTCCTCTTTCTTAATAATGTTGATAACAAAGTTATAATTCGCTTCTGTATTATGACGAACACCTGTCTTTTGACCGATATACTTCTTTACCAACTCAAGAACTGTCAAATTGTCACCATATGGAGTAATACCATCATTTATATCTTTTAAAACGGCTTTTTCCTTCTCTCTAAGTGACTGACAGGGTCTTCTTCCTGCCGGAAGTGGATCTGTCGATTCTAGCTTCCAACTGTAAAGGAATTTTTGCTTTCCAAAGCAATCTGTATAAACAAATGCATATCTTCCATCCGCTCGCTGGCTTTCTCCGTTTCGTAAAATACGTCCTTTCTTATCACGTCTTTTCTGATTGCGATTTCTTTCACTCAAACGCCTTCGCTCCTTTCTACGAAGAAGCCCTAGCACGACAATCATATTATATCATACCAGGGCGGCATTTACCACTTTAAAGTGATAAAGTTCTATATTTCTTTTATTACTACAAGGAAGTTGTCTGATTAAGGAATTCCTCAAATTTATGTCGGTTTATCAATGATTTATTCCCCACCTGAACAGTAAAGCAAAAATCAGAATCAGCATTTTCAGATATTAACATCCTTATCTTCTTTTCTCCAATTCCAAAATATTGAACTGCCTCATCAACTGTTAGCATATATTTCTCCCATATTGGAACCATCTTTCCTTTCACTTTTGCCTCTGTATTATCTATTTTCAACACCTCCATCTTTCTCATAATAAGTAGCACTTTATCTGCCCATGACAAACAGGAACCCATGCTCCTATCTCTCATCAGCAGATAACAAAAGATCCATACAGGTGGCAGGTCATTACTCTGCCCACATCGGTATCGCACCGTCATCCAAATTGACCGGATCTCTCCGGAAGTATCATTATCACAGATATGCTTCATCGCCCTGTGTAACTGCTACACATTTTGCCAAATTCTTCTCGCTCCATACCTTTGCTTCAATGTAGTTTTTCAACATTCCCTCACGTTCACTCAAAAAGAGCAGGCATCTCTTGGCGAACCTGCCTAGTGGCTCCACATATCCTCACGTCCTGTATGCAATCAGTATTCAGTTGTCAAGGTACAGGGTGCATACGCACCGATCAGCGAATGGAAAGGGACACCGCTGACCGCCTGCTATGCAACTTCAAAAGCCAATATTTTCGTAATCAGCTTTGTTTCTAATCTGCGACGTAAAGTTTCATCAACACAGTAATGCGGATTCCCGCACTCATCATAGAGCTTTCTTGTAGACAGAGCTGCAATATACCCCTCGTAATGTTTTAAAACCTCATTGATTGCTTCCACATCGCCGGAAGCTGCTGCCGCAATGATATGGTAAGGCAGCAACTTTGAACATTTACTTGATTTCTCCATTCCTGATTCCCTCCATAATCTTTTTTAATGCCTGGAGTGAGCTTACCCGGTGATGATGAATGGTACTTCTGACAAGGTTCATGTGCTTTGCAATCTCCGTATCTGTCATATCCAGAAAAAAAGACAGCAAAATAACATTCCGCTTCTTTTCCGGCAGATACTTCAATGCTTCACTGATCAGCTCGTCCTTTACCTCAATATCATAATCAAGGACACGAAATACCTCTGATTCTGCTATGTAATCATCCTCAGTATTCAACCGACTCAACTCCTCCTGCGTTAGTTCCGAGAAAGAAACTTCATGCTTCTGCCGATAGCTTCTTGCCCGTTCATAGTCAATCATTTCATTCTTTAACAAGGTTTTGCAAAAGCTGTCAAACTGTTTCCTTATTCTTAACTGCTTTTCGGAAGAAGATTGCTCCATAAGAGTTCACCTCCTTCCGCACCCATTTGGAACAGAGTGAAATATCTCCCTTTCACTCCGTAGCACGAATGAAAATATGAACAGCGTCGAAAAATCGACAACTTTTTGAAAAAAATTTTATGTATATAAAAAACGCCCTTGCAGATACATACCCACAGGACGCTTCCTATATCTGATATTGAATTTTTACCACACAATCCAAGTGCGTATAGTGCACTTTCAATGATATACTTTGCCGCATCTGCTGAGATGCGACCTATAAAATTACCTTTCCACGCAAAATGCCGGACAGGTTCCTAATAACATAAAAATATCCTCTAAACTGTTCAGAACACATAACTCTCCCAAACATATTCAAAGGACAAAACAACGTGAAAAAACCTTTGAATACTGCGTTTTTTTATATGCAATATCCAAAGTTCCTATATTCTATTAGTGCATTATATCCCTTTCTTAAAGTGAATTATTAGTGCATTTCCAAACTAAAACGTGCACTATACACTATACATGGAGGTGCATATATGGCTAAATCTAAGAAAATTGATAAAGACATGGGTTTTCGTCTTAAAAAGGCTAGACTGGATCAAAAGCTGACATACGATGAGTTATCAGAAATGTCCGGTGTTTCCTCAAGGTATATCAAGGAAATTGAAAATCATGGCAATATTCCAAGCCTTGAGAAATTGGGGCAACTGATTCGTGCATTACATATCTCCGCTGATCCTTTCTTTTATCCGGCAGCTCCAACCGACAATTTGGATTATCAAAGGCTACTGGTCTATCTCTCACAATGTACAGAAGAACAGATAACAACGATTCTTGCCATTGTGGAAGCCTATCTTCGGACATATAACAAACCCACAAATTAGAATAGCAGAAAGATTTTGATTTTAACTTGATTGTTTCTGAATTATTCTGGAGAAAAACAGGGTGGAAGTTCCATGATCGGACGCTCCACCCTGCTTACTTATTTCATTATTGTATTCAATAACTCTTTTACCTTAACACTCTCTTTAACAATCCCAAGTCCAGCAAGTATCTGTACTGCATCTACTATCCCCTGATAATAGGCTCTCTGTTGTTCCTGAAAGTGTGCATGGTCTACAATATCCATATAGTTTTCTAAAAAATTTCTCTGCTCTATAGAAAGGTCAGATAAGAATTTTTCATATTTCTGGTTTTCTTTTTTCAGTTCCTTATCCGCCTTCTTTGCTTCCTCTGTCTGTATGGAATACTCCCGTTCGCCTGCATCGCTTCGAAGCTCCTCAAAAACATCAGATAATCTTTCAAATACTTCATTCATTTTGTGTCCACCTTTCTCTAAATAAGTATTGCATTTTACAGGCAGTATTATCAATCCTTAAATTTCTTACAACAATATTTTTCCGTACTTCATCTTTAGAAGTATATTATCAAGATTATTCCGTAAAATCAATCATATGGCACTTCATCTTTAGAAAGTTGGTGATGATATGAAAATTTACTGGAATAAAGAAAGCAATTCCAAAAATCTGATAGGTCAGAGAGTAAAGGAATTGCGAACTGAAAGGCAGCTATCGCAAAAAGCACTGGCAGAACAGCTCCAACTTGCCGGATATGAATTTAGCGATTTGACCGTATTACGAATAGAACAAGGGACACGCTTTGTACCAGATTATGAAGTGGTTGCCCTTGCTGAATTTTTCCATGTATCTTGTGAATATCTTTTAGGTGTCAGAAGCGAAAAATAAGCAGTGATCTGTATTTCTTCTTTACAGACCGCTGCTTAAATTTTTGTTGAAACGATAGCCTACACCCCATACCGTCTGTATGTAGATTGGCTTGCTTGGGTTATCTTCTATCTTTTCTCGTATGTTGCGTATATGGCTCATGACGATGTTGTAATCACCGGAATAGGGTTCTTCCCAGACAAGATCATAGATTTGCTCCTTGCTAAACACCCTACCCGGACTACTTGCTAACAGATACAGTATTTCAAATTCTCGATTTGTAAGCGTAACTTCTGTATTCCCAATAATAACACTTCTTTTCGATAAATCTACTATCAATTCGCCTATTTGAATATTTTTTGTTTCCTGAAGCATATTACACCATTCAAAATTCTTGCTATTACTTATTATT